>CAZKUS010000475.1:0-1812 GCA_964556025.1 uncultured Clostridia bacterium
TGATCAGGAAGCTTTAATTCTACTGTTTGGGAGTTTTAGATGTACCAACCCGAAATATTGGATGTGAAATCGAAGAGCTCAGCTATCAACAACAGAATATAACAGCGCTATTTGTTAAAGTTATCTGTTAATAGCTTCGATTACTCTAGTCCCCCCACTACAGACTCCACAGTCTCAACTAGTTTCCCGCTTTTAATTATCTCTACCACCTTTTCTATATCCTTAGAAAGTTCTCGATCAGAGTTTGAATAGGGTACAGATCCCCTGACCAAATCGTGTGCAGCTTTAGCTGCACTCCCACTTCTCCTAGGACTGCGAAAATCCAAAGCTTGACAGGCGCACAATAGCTCAATAGCCAATACTTTTTCACTATTTACTAAAATTGTATGGGCTTTGCGAGCGGCAATAGTCCCCATGCTTACATGGTCTTCCTGATTGGCTGAACTTGGTATAGAATCTACGCTGGCTGGATGAGCTAAGCCTTTGTTTTCACTTACCAATGATGCCGCAGTATATTGGGCAATCATAAAACCAGAGCTCACACCGCCGTTTTGGATTAAGAAGGGTGGCAAATCAAAATTTAGATTGGGATTTACTAACCGCTCTACTCTACGTTCTGACACATTGGCCAATTCTGAAATAGCGGTACTCATATAGTCCATTGGTAGAGCTAGTGGTTGACCATGGAAGTTACCTCCAGATATTACCTCTTTATCTTCTGAAAATATCAAGGGATTGTCAGTTGTTGAATTAATTTCTCTTTGTAAGATCTCCCCCACATGTTCATAGGCATCTTTGGAAGCACCGTGAATCTGTGGTACACATCTAAGCGTATATGCATCTTGAACTCTTTGATTTATTCTATTGGCAATTATTTCACTATCATTCAACATTTTACGTAGATTATAAGCTGTTTTCCCATGACCAGGGTGAGGTCGCAATTTATAAATCCTTTCATCAAAAGCATCAGTAATTCCTTCAAGAGCATCTATTGTCGCTGCAGCACAAATATCGGCAGCTTTTAGTAAATTTTTAGCACCCAACCATGTTAAAGTACCTACTGAAGCAATTGCTTGCGTTCCATTTATTAATGCTAATCCCTCTTTTGCCTCCAACTCTACAGGAGTTAAATTCACTTGTGACAAGGCCTCACTTCCAGGGAGCCTTTTTCCTCGATAATACGCTTCTCCTCTCCCAATCATGACCAGTACCATATGTGCTAAAGGAGCTAAATCACCACTGGCTCCCAGAGAACCTTGAGAAGGAATCACAGGATGAATTTCATTATTAAGCAATTCAATTAATAGACGAACTGTTTCTAGGCGTATACCCGATTGACCTTTAGCCAGACTATTAGCTCTAAATAACATCATCCCTCGAGAAATCTCTTCTAAAAAAGGTTCCCCTACTCCAGCAGCATGACTTAATATTAAGTTCTCTTGCAGCTCACGTAAATTTTCTCTAGAAATAACAGTATCACTAAATTTGCCAAAACCAGTAGTAACTCCATAGACAATCTCCTCTTGTTCAGCGATTTCATCTATCAATTCTCTGCTTTTAAAAATATCTTTTTCTGCTTGTTTAGATAAAGTTACCTGCTCTCTATCCTTGATAATCCTTTCAATTTCTGCAATAGTTAGATCGTTGCCTGATAAATATATCAACCCTAACCCCCCTAAATCAGATATATTCGCAACAAGGCTTTTTGTGTATTTTTGCCCCCTTATACCCTTAGAATAACCCAATGACCGTAAAATAAGTTTCTTATATGTTGCTTGTTATATTTTTCTATATAAATATAATTTTTCCCTT
>CAZKUS010000476.1:0-1811 GCA_964556025.1 uncultured Clostridia bacterium
ATGCCAGTAGACTGAAAAAATCCCCAGGTTTCGACAGCCCCAGATAAACTCAACTGCCGCCAGATGCGGTCCAATTCTTGATACAATCGCTGATTAGAGATTTCTCGCCACGACCGAGGCCTATTTTTCAGAAGTTCTAATAGCTGAGGTGAAGGCTCATATCCCATTCCGTAAAATCTCCCTGCCCGGACACAGCGCAGGAGATCTTCTGTCAGGATCTCAAGTGATACAGGATGTAATCTTCTTCTTTGAAGGTCTAAGATACCATCTAGAGGATCAATCACCTGTTTTTTGAGCTTATCTATATCAACTTGGTCAAAGTCTTGGAAAAATGAATACAATGAATAAAGAGTTTCACTTTGATCTGTTGAATTCCGTAATGACCACACAGAATCTAGAGAAATAGCCATGGCATTGATGGTAAAATCTCTTTTTAACAGATCTTCTCTAATATGATCACCTTGAATTGGAGATAGATCAAAATGCAATTTTGACCCTGAGGGAATAAATCGATACACCAAGCGTTGTTCATCTAAAAGTATCACTTTTCCCCAGTCGAGTTGTTCTAGTTCACTAATTACAGAATTCAGTGTATCAACATGAAATACCAGATCTATATCTTCCGGGAGCTTGCCCAGCAGTATGTCCCGCAGACTACCTCCTACCAAATAACCTTGTCTAGTTCTCATACTATTGTCCATCAAAATTTCGCTCCATGACATAGAATGAATTCCCTTCTTCTACTGGGAAGAACTGACTGAGCTCTTGATAGTACTGTTCCCAGAGATCGTAGGGAAAGGCTATATTAAAGCCCCAGTAACCCCGAGACTCTAGATCAACCAGCAAAGACTTAATAATCTGATCAAAGGGAAATTGATCTGCCACATCATCTCGAATAGTGTACTCCGAATCAGCCAAATTATCATTTAAAAACATAATCCTATTGATGGCAAATAGCGGTTCACCTTCTTTACTGCGAGCATCATGCCCTAAAAACAGAACAGGTTCACTGTCACCAACTTTGATCATATTAGGTTGATTATCACTTATCTGATGGTATTCACTATCAGTAAGTCCTAAAAAAGAAAAATCCGTGGTAAATAACATCCGTCTGCCATGTCTCAAATCTTTTTCAAATTCTCCTGTCAATCCTTTTTGATACATTTCCTCATCGAAACCCAACCAGGTAACATTAGGAAGATCGTTTTTAATTTCATGGGTAAATTCCTGATTAAAAAAGACTCGCCAACGAGATTGCTTATAAAAATTGTATTTTTCCGCTACTTTTTGAGCGGGATAATTATCAAAAGTGGTAGCAAGCCGGGCACATTCAGCCCCTTCTTCCCTAGCTTGTTCAGCCAAAAAACCAGTTAGTACACTACCTGCCCCCAGATTGTGATAATCGGGGCGGACGCGCCTTCCCGCCATCCAAACCTGATCCGATAAGGGGAACTTCAAAATACTGTATCCCACAATACAATCATTATCTCTATCTTCTATCAGATAAAATCCCCCTTTTTCTACAGACATCCACTTATCAATGACTCTAGGTAGATAGTCTTGACCCAAATCGTAGCTTATCTGCAGCATTTCTTCGCGATCTTCCCAGGGTGCTTTACGGAAATTATAATTAATATTAATTTTATTGTCAACAATATACTGAACTTTTTTTGGCAATTATTGATTTTATAATCAAATATATGCAAATATGCAAATAAAAAATTATGAAAAAATTTTATTACATAACTACTGGTGAAAATAAATTATTTAAACAAATAATAAACACACTCAATTACAAAATTATCCAACAA
>CAZKUS010000477.1:0-1807 GCA_964556025.1 uncultured Clostridia bacterium
TTTTAGCATTCTTTGTCTTTATTTGTTCAATAATATCAGTAAAGAAATAAAATTTCAATTGTTTGTTTTCCCTGAACCGACAAAATTCTTCTTTTAGTAGTTATTAAAGACCTTCTAGTCTCTCTTGTATTGCCCATCAACTTTTTTTAGGTTTTGGATCATTTATTATAAATTCCATGTTGATTTATTATCTATTTTGTATATTATCCATGACAGGCTAGCTTAGTGCTAGCCTGTCATAGCTCAATTAACCAAAATTTTTCTCCTGCTGAAAGTTTATCTAGCTAGTCCATTTAAATTACAGCGTCATATTCACAATCTCTTCTAATACTTCATCAGAGGTCGTTATCGTCCTGGAGTTAGCCTGAAATCCCCTCTGGGTGACAATCATGTCAGTAAATTCTTCAGACATGTCCACATTTGACATTTCCAGGGTACCTGGAGCTATTTGCCCTCTTCCTCCTGTACCACTCGTACCTTTATCTGGACTACCAGAGTTTACAGTTTCACTAAAGAGGTTGTCTCCTTCTTTTCTAAGACCTTCTGGATTTGTAAAATTAGCCATCTGAATTTGAGCTAGTTGCTCTGTTTCGCCATTATCATAGGTGCCGGTTACAATCCCTGCATCGTCTATTTCATAACTTTCTAAATTACCCTGCATGTGGCCATCTACTTCACCAAATAAATCTGTTGCTCCAGCAGCCTGGGTGATTGCTGCCAAGTCCAGTACCATTTCATCTCCTTCATCGTATTTGAAATCATCAAGATTATCCCTTAGTGCACTTCCTGGGATTGTAATTTCTGAATCACTAATGAGATTTCCGCTGTCATCAAATTCTAAATCAAAATTCATGTCCAGTTCCTCAATTTCACCTATCCACTCATTTTGAGCCCTTTTAGTAAAGCTAATAGTTAAGGTGCGCTGCTGACCCTGTTGGTCAAAAACATCTATAGTAGTAGTTTCAATACTTTCTGAAACGTATTCTGTCTCTATGAACATATCTTCTGTCTCTTCCATTTGTCTGGTTTCCATTAGGAGATTTCCTTCGTCGTCTATCCACTCATTATCAGCAACCTTGTTGTAGTGAGTAGCAGTTAAGTCATCTCCATCCTCTTGAAACTCGACATAACCACTGCTCAAGCCTCCAAGCTCTTCAAAGAGTACTTCTTCATCATCTATTTTAGCAATTTCCAGATCTTCCTGTACCCATTCACCTTCTTCATCAATACTTGCTGTTTTGTTTAAAACCGCCAACTCATCCTCTGTTATAACTCCAGCTATACCTTCTTCATTCTCTAAAACATATTCTATATCTTCAGCATCTATATCTCCTATTGACTCATTAACTTCTCGTGATACTATTTCATATCTATCTCCTTTATTAATAGCATCTAAATCATCTATACTATTGCCATCAAGTATTCCTTCAAGAGTTTCTTTATTGTCACTTTCCCTGGCATCATCAGGTCCCAATTCATTTGTCCAGGCTACTGCATCATCGTCTTCATTAACTAAAGCCATTTCGTATTCTTCTCCGTTAATTTCTGTTGTTTCCACATTTTCAACAGTGTAATTGCCTGTTAGAAGAGGAGTAGCATCTTCTTCAAATTCTACTGTAGCGGTGGCATCAAAGTTTATCTCATTATCCTCTATGGTATAATGGAAAGCTTCGATTGTGGCCTCCCCATTTTCATCATCTATATCTCCTAAATATACCCAGCCTTCTTCCAGTGAATTATCAAAATCCAATCGTACATTTCCTGTACCTGTATCTTCCCCATATACTGCTGCCTCTTCTAAATCCTG
>CAZKUS010000478.1:0-1806 GCA_964556025.1 uncultured Clostridia bacterium
AATTCATTGCTTAACTGTTCAGATTCAATATATAAAAGACTCATACGAGCATCCCCTTATCTGTAACTACGTAATTTTAGGTTATTAAAATACTTCTTTATAAAACAATCTTTTCCTGTTAATAGTTCGTAATTATATTGTTATTCTTTTATTCATTGGCTGTGTTAAAGTTGAATGTTGATAGATGAACTCTTCAATTTCACATCCAATGTTTCGTGTTGGTACATCTATAACTCCCAAACAGTAGAATTAAATCTTCCTGATCAACTGCTCATCCTTGAGCATGATCAGCAGGTAAATCATAACATTTCACCGAAAGAGTCTTATCTAATATCTTCCCCATTTCATTTCTTCACCGTATTCATCATATTTTTTACTTTTAGCCTTAAAAAGTATTTAGCAAAATTAGCACTAACCTTATAGCTTTCCTTATATAACTTTCCTTATATAGCTTTCCTTAAATGAGTCCGGGTGTGTGTAGACAGTTATAGGGCCTGTTTCATGTAGCACTTTTAAAAGTCCACCAGTATGGTCAGCATGGTGGTGACTAAGTATTATGCCATCAATATCCGCAAGACCTTTTTTAAAAACTCTAGTATTATTGATGACAGCTAGCCCTTGCCCTGTGTAAAAGAGAAAATCACTTTTTATCAGTCTCAATATATGCAGAAAAACCATGTTCTGGCACTGCTCCGATATTGCCAATCACACTATTTTCGCACAATATTGTCACCTTACATTGCATTTTACTCGCTCCTTTACACAGAAAATCTTTAAATTTTTTTAACTAAGGGAAACGATTAGACTCACAATACATTCATTGTAAATTTTACAGAATTCAAATAAGAACGCCTCGCCTGTGTAAACAGGCGGAGATGAATTGTTTATTTTTTTAGATAATTGCAGAACTGGCGTTCGATTTGTGGTATAATTTAGATATAACTTGAATTCGGCAAGTAACTGGAAAAAAAGCTGTTAATGCCTCAAAAACAATTTGATTTCTAGTTTTTAGGATAAATTTTGTTCTGTTTGAGCTTTAATCCTACTGATCAATCTACAAAACTTGTTTAGTACTGAAATTAGACATAGGAAACCAAGCCCGTTAAAAACGGGTTAAAAATTTAGTTTCTTTTGTAAGGTTGGAGCTTTAAAACTGTCATGTAAAGACCACCTGTTTCTTAAATTGTTTTAATGTATCTCTAATATGAGTAATCAGGCATTTGAGCCAGCTACAAGGGGCAAATCTAATATGACGGTATCTACCATTGCCAACAATATTACCAACTTTCTTGTATAGTTTTCGGCGAATAGTAGCTATCTCGTGGTGGTGCATACTTTCTGGCAAAATACTACGCTTAAACCAGTTGTGAAGGTTATAGGCAACAACTTTTATCAACAAGTACAATTCATTACACTTTTTATTACGCTGACTGTTTTGATCAAATGCGAAACCTACTTTTAACTCGTCAATTTTATTTTCCACATCACAGCGTTGGTTGTAGTCATCAAATATTTCCTTAACAGTAAGATAGTCGATATTAGTGATAATAGCCTGATATTCATACTTGATTTCATCAAGATCTATGATTAGTTGACCATCTTTTTTAGTTTGGGGTAAAGATTTTCTAACAAGAACAATCCTCCTGTCTTTTTCCCAGGCTGGTAGAGCAGTCCTGATTTCAGTTAAACTGTAAATTTTATCTATCTTTTGCCAGGGGAACTGACCTTGATTTCTGTTAACATAGTTAATAATCTTATTTATCCCAGACATTTTTCTCGCTTTGATAATATATTCGATCGACTGAT
>CAZKUS010000479.1:0-1806 GCA_964556025.1 uncultured Clostridia bacterium
AGGAAAAAGAAGAGGAAGCCCTCGATGCCAGCCCGCCGATGGTGCCGGAAGGAGCCAGTCCACCGTCACAATGAAAAATATGGGAATGGCTTTCATGAGCAATTATAGGAATAGTTGGTTGGTTGTTTAAAATGCATATCTAAAGACCAGTATGTAAGCAGAGAAATCCGAAATATGCGTTTTTTTGCCTGAGAATCAGAGATTTGACATCCTATATTATATTAATTGTAATTTTGGTCGTGGCTGTCTATTTCGACATTACAGAATATCGCATTCCCAACCAAGTGACTATCGGTGGCATATTGTTTGGTTTGGTTATGGGGATTGTTTCTGGTGGTATTCAGGGACTCTATACAAGTTTGCTTGGCGGTATTGTTGGCTTTGCTTTGTTATTGCTACCGTTTATACTCGGTGGGGTGGGAGCTGGAGATGTAAAGTTGTTAACTGCCATAGGAGCTATCAAAGGGATGGAATTCATTTTGTACACTGCAGGGGCCATGGCCATAGTTGGAGGGTTGATTGCTCTGTACTATCTTTCGATTCTAAAGCAGAGAAAAATGTTTTTTCCTTATGGTATCGCTATAGTCATAGGAGCTATTATTTCATTGGGATTGATTTGAGTTAAGATGCAATTACCTACTTTATTCTATTAGAACTCAACTTCAATTAAGTTGTGTTACTAATGAGAGGAGGGCAAGAGAGATGCTAGACAAAGTTACAAGTTTACTCAGAAATGACAGGGGCCAAGCCCTGGTGGAGCTAGCCTTTGTCTTGCCCATTCTGCTCATGTTGGTATTTGGAGTGATAGAATTCGGGAGAATTTATTCTGCTCAACTGGAATTAAATCATGTGGCTAGAGAAGGTGCCAGGATGGGAGCCATCAATGCCGATGAAGAAGGTGAAGATATTGAATATGAGATAGAAGATCTAGTGGAAGATAGAGTGGCTTCACTGGAAACTGACAATATTACAGTACAAATTTCTCCTACATCTGGATCGGAGCTGGTAAGTGGTGAAGATCTGACAGTGAAGATTGATTATGATGTGGAGCTATTGACACCATTATTCCAAATGTTTTTGGCTGATGGTGAAAACGCGAATCAGATGGGGCTCAACTCCGCTTCAACCATGAGGATAGAGTGATTAGCGTGATTAGAGTGAAATTATTGGGCAAAAGGATGATTGTCGCCATTTGGAGGTGGTAAAGTGATAGCTCTAAAAGTCGCCCGTAAACTCAGACGAGAAGAAACAGGAAGTGCTGTGGTATTGGTTGCTTTGTCTTTATCAGTTCTTCTCATGTTTTCTGCCCTGGTATTGGATATCGGTTTTATGTACGTAGAGCGAGTGCGAGTGGTTTCGGCGGCAGAAGCAGGAGCATTAGCCGGGGCTTCAAACCTACCTTACCGGGAAGATGGCCAATACACGGATAGGGACTACCAACAGGCAAGGGAAGTGGCTAAAGAAGTCACTAAGGCTAACGGTGTGGACCAAGACCAATTTCGAGTACGAATACTCCCTGAAGATGAAGATAAAAAAGATATAGTAGAGGTAGTGGCCGAACAAGAAGTTGATTACACTTTTGCCCGAGTCATGGGATTTGAACAGGGAACTGTTACTGGTAGTTCCAAAGCGGAAGCTTTCCCCGTTTCAGGACTTTCCGGATTAGCACCAGTAGGGATACCGGAGAGCCGAATTGATGAAACAGATGGGGAACATACACTGATAGCCGGAGGAAGTGATGAAGAAATTGAGTTTGGCCATTTCGGATTTTTAGATCCTGGAGAAGAAGGCCCTCAAGGACTTGCC
>CAZKUS010000480.1:0-1804 GCA_964556025.1 uncultured Clostridia bacterium
AGTTAGTTATTTTTATCAATATTCATATCAAATATTTATAAATTAGTTTTAGTAGTGCTAAAACAAAGAAGTATATACTACTAATTAACAAGAAAGTAGATGTTACCATGACTATTCTAAAAGCTTGGATTCAGGCCTCACGGTTACCTTCACAAACCTATATCTTTTTTCCGCTATTGCTTGGACAGGCTATGGCTTTTTCCGTAACTGGAGAGTTATATCTCGCACTAGCTGTGGCTATTCATATTACTGGATTGTTTATTCAACTTTTTATTGTTTTTGCAAATGATTATGCTGATGTAGAAGCGGATAAAGATAATTTTACTTACACATCTTTTACCGGAGGGTCTAGAGTATTAGTGGAAGGTCTGATAACGCCTCTAGCTTTGAAAAAGGCAATACTAGTTACTATAGTATTAAACTTGGGTTTGGGGCTGTTATACACTTTCTTTTATGATAGGGAACTATCATTACTGTTTATTATACTTGCACTACTTTTACTTTGGATGTACAGTTATAGACCAGTGCAACTTTCATACCGAGGTGGTGGGGAATTTCTCCAAGTATTCGGTGTGGCAATTATATTGCCGCTATTAGCTTTTTATATACAAAACGGCAGTTTAGCAGACTTTAATACAAGGACATTAGTTACTATCATACCAATCCATCTATCCTGTGCTCTGTCAACTACGCTTCCTGACACACCTTCTGATAAAAGAAATCACAAACACACAGCTTCTGTTGTTTTTGGTATATCCTCTGTAAAACTAGCTATTATTTTACTTAATTCAATTAGCTTTTTATTGTTTTTATTTTATTTTGATATTACTTTAAAGTCATTGCTTTTAGTACTAGCTGTTCCGGTTTTGCTAACTTTTTATATGATAACGACTTTGCCTAAAGTTCAGCTTGACAGTAAATACCTTGTTAACTTCATTGCTGTTAATATATTAACAATAATAACTTTTATAGGAGGAATAGCTATAGGATATTTTTTATTAATATTTTAATAGCTTTAATATCTATTATGTTGTATATGAACATCATACAGTGACATTTTAATTAGAAATAAAAGGGATTTGGAGGTGTAATAATTGTCTAATAACAATAAATCTCTGGGTCTAGGGAGTAAATTATCATTGTTTTTTGCACTAATACTAATTTTAGGTATAGGTATTACAGGGGTTATAAGCTATATGCAGTCTTCTGAGGAACTTATTGATTCTGCGGAAGAGCAGTTAACTGTTGTAGCTAACTTAAAACAAGAAACTGTAGAAGAGCATTTCGAAGAGATCATGGGAAATTTGGAAGTTTTATCTGATTTACCAATTGTAGAATTTTCTTTACCTGAAATGAGTGAACTGTACCATCAAGAAGGCATAGACAGTGAAGAGTTTCAAGAAGTACAAGATGAATACGATCATGATCTGGAATTTTATGCAGAACATCATGGTTTAAGTGATATGTTTATGATAGATCCTCAAGGAAATGTCCTTTTTTCAGTACAGGATGGGCCAGAAGTGGACACGAATTTATTAAATGGAGAGTACAGTGAAACCCCCTTGGGAGAAGCTTTTGATTTAGGAAGGGAAGAGGATGTATTGTTGGATTTTAAACATTATGATGATGCAGCTGATCCAGTTGCTTTTGCTGCGTCGCCGGTCTTGGATGATGAGACCGTTGAGTTGGATGGTGTGCTAGTGTATCAAATTCCCATAGATACTATTGATGATATTATGCAGGATACTACGGGTATGGGTGAAACGGGTGAATCTTACATAGTAGGTGATGACTATCTAATGAG
>CAZKUS010000481.1:0-1797 GCA_964556025.1 uncultured Clostridia bacterium
TTCCCTTTTCTTTGTCATTATTTTCTGTTTTAAATAACATAGTGCCTAGTCACAATAACCTTTATGAGTATATAAAAAGATTTTTGTGACCAAGTTTTCACCTCCTGTCAATTATCTGATCATGAATTTTCTCAGTTAAATTTGAATCTTGATAGCAATAAACATTTATTGCCAAACTAAATTAATGACAAAAGCTGCTACTAAGCTGAGAACTATGGTAAGTAATATACCAATTTTTGCAAAAGTTCTAGGTGAAAAAGGTGCTTTGCTTTGGACCATTAATACTGCTTGGTGAGTGGGTAATAGTAATGTTAAATTTGACCCGGCTGCAACAGCCATTAACGATGCTGCTGTTTCTAAATCAGTTTGCTCAGCGAAAACCACAGCAATTGGTGCCATAAAAACTGCAGATGCTGAATTGTTAATTCCATTGGACAGAGCTGATGAAATTAGAATCAGTAATAGAATTAAAACAGCAGGGCTGAATTCAGGTAGATTATCAATCAAAGTATTTGACAATAGCTCAATAGATGAAGTATCTTCAAGAATTTCTCCTATACCAAGCATTGATCCGAGGAAAAAAATAATCTTTAAATCAATACTTTGATAGGCATCTTGTGGAGTTAGAACGCCGCTAAAAATTAACAAAAGCCCGGCAGCACCAAAACCCAGTCCAGGATGGAGAATCCCTGTACTAACAGTTAATACAGCTACTAATACTATAAAAATCGTTAGCTTTTTAGTTGGAGTGCTTAAAGGCGAAAAGTGTTTTGGCGTTTCTTTTGAATGTTCGGTATCTTGCTCTTTTGAATTTTTGACCTGGTGATTTATGCCCGCATATCCAAAAAAAGAAAGTATGAGCCATAAAATAAGACCGGTAACTACCATAGCAAAACCATGGTATGTAAAATCAAACATTCGAAAAGAATCGCCCGTTGCTGAATACATATACGATGCTGTGATGATATTAGGAGCACTCCCTATGAGAGTTAAAGATCCCCCTACTACTGAAGCAAAAGCTAGAGGTAATCCAAAAACACCACGATCAATCTGTTTTCTATCAGACATTCTCACAACAGTTGGGAGTAGCAAACCAACCGCTCCTACATTGTTCATGAAAGCAGACAAGAAAGAACTAACCAATGAAACCCCTATAACTTGTCCTCGAATATTTGCGATTTTTTGTTCAATTAATTGACCTAATCCCCGCAGTGCTTCTGAATGTATAATCCCCTGGCTGATAATAAAAACTGATGTAATAGTAATCAAAGCTGGATTGCCAAAACCTGAAAAAATCACATCAGGTTCAGAAGGACCTACTATCCCCAATATAAATAAACCAGTTAAAGCAATAAGCTCAATGCGAATTTTGCCGTGGGCAATTAAAGCCAAAACAACTACTAAAATGGACCAGTTGAGAAAATGTACTACCCCATAGTATTTTCCTCCATTCTCTGATAGTATATAATTAGACTAATTCATCATAGGTTATTTAAAATAATAATCATTTATACTTTAGGATAGCAACTTAATTCTTCAAAAATCGACTAAAAACCTTTTTTAAATTTATTATTTTTAAAATTATTTAAGATAATTTTGATTAAAGTTAAATCAACTTATCAACAGAGGATTCTAAACTCAACTATCAGAAAGTGGTGATTTCTGTGGGAGATGGAAATTCAAATAAACTAAATCGTTTTAAAAAAGCTCTAGATAGTTCGGCAGACGCAATTCTATTAGTATCTTTTCCGGATTTTTCCATTGTAGATGTAAATTATACTTCGTGTTTAATGACAG
>CAZKUS010000482.1:0-1796 GCA_964556025.1 uncultured Clostridia bacterium
AGAAGCTATTGTCAAAACTGATCCACAAAGACAATCAACAAGGCAACAATACCGGTCGACGCTCTCTCACCGATTTATTCAATCGATGATAATCCATGAACAATCAATACAGTAATTAACCCACCCATAAAGACATGCCAAGCTAAATGAGTTAAATTAGTGATAGGTTCTACCGGGTCTATTCTAGCAATTTTTAATCTCAGTGCAGTGCCAAAAAATGCTACCCAAAAAAATAATCCTGCAGCAATGCCTTTAAATATATAAAATTCTTCCCCAGTAAAATAGAGTAGATACATTACAAAAACACCCTTGATACCAGCCATAATATAATCATTTACAGCTCCAATAATCAGCCCTAGAGTAGTTTTAATATCTTTTCTTTCCACAAATGCAGAAGCAGATATTTGCCAGATAAAAACTTTATTTATTTGTAATCGGTATAAAATATAGTCAAATATATTCACAGGAATATTAGCAATTATTCCCGCTATTGCACCGAAAGTAAAAATATCATTTGTCATAATATTTAACCACTCCTAACATAACAATTGCATCAATTATTATGTTCCAAAAAAACAATGTTATGCTCAATCTAAAAATCTTCAACTTCATTTAAAGGATTTTGAGCTTTTTAAGCTAAATTGTTAGGTAAGGAAATTTATTCGAATTGCGAAAGGAGATTAGCACATGACTTATAATGTTGAGTACGTTAGAAATCAGTTTCCTTCTCTGGAACTACAGGTGAATGGAAAACCACCGGCTTTCTTTGACGGTCCCGGCGGCACGGAAGTACCAGAGCGAGTTATCGACTACATAACGAAGTATTTAAAAACCGCCAATGCCATACCGGATGTTGCACCTTTTAAAACTGCTGTAGAATCGGACCGGATAATGTGGGAATCTCGCCAAGCTATCGCAAATTTTTTAGGTGGAAATCCTGAAGAAATCGCCTTTGGACATAATACTACAAGCTTAATGTACATGTTGGCTTTTTCATTGGGAAAAGATATCCAAACAGGAGACGAAATAATTATCACTGAAATCGATCATGAAGCCAATAGAGGACCTTGGAGGGCTTTGGAAGAACAAGGGGCTGTGATTAAAGAAGTTAAATTTGATCCACAGAAACTAGCTTTAGATATGGAAGATTTCCGGAGTAAAGTAACGGAAAAAACTAAAATAGCAGCATTTAATTATGCAGCCAATGCTTTAGGAACTATTTCCGATGTCAAGACAATGATCGATTTAGTCCATGATGTAGGAGGAATCACTGTAATTGACGCTGTTCACCAAGCAGCCCACGGGATCATCGATGTCAAAAAATTAAATGTTGATTATCTACTTTGCTCAGTATATAAATTTTTTGGACCACATCTGGGAGTTTTGTACGGCAAGAAAGAAGTGTTTGAACAGCTAAAACCATATAAGCTAATTCCACAAAAAGACGGGATCCCCTATAAATTAGAAACAGGAGTACCTAATTTAGAAGGGATTGCCGGATCAAAAGAGGCAGTCAATTTTATCGCTGATCTGGGAGAAAAATTTGATACCGACAACAAAAATTACAGCGATAATACCCATCGGGATCAAATCAAAGCAGGTATGAAAGCCATTGATGAGCACGAATCTACACTAGAACAATTTTTAACAGACGAATTATCCAAAATTGATGAAGTCAATCTATACATACCTCCTAAAGAAATACCCAAAACATCCACAATATCGTTTACAATGAATGGATATAGCTCTCATGATGTAGTAGAAACTTTAGCTGCCGATGGTATTTTTGCCACTAG
>CAZKUS010000483.1:0-1795 GCA_964556025.1 uncultured Clostridia bacterium
AACATTAAAGGGATAAATATTTGAAAGAACATGCCTTAAATCATAGACAATCAATTCTATCTCATCTTCTGATTCTCCATCTAGCTTCTCATCTAAAAGGTGAGGCCTAATAAACTTATCCCGGTAAGCTTCAAAATAGGTTGAGCTCACCTCATCTTCACAGTACTCCTTAACCAGATAATCTAATTCAGTAAAATCTTCATATAGATTCACTAGCGTTGCATAAATCAATTTCACATTTGTCAATGGATTTTCTTGAAAAACTTCAATTGAATAAAAAAATACCTGTAAACAAATAAAAATCTCCTTTATAATGAAAATGTTGGGGTAGTCCTTGCCCAAATCCATTACAAAGGAGAAACAAGATGTATGGCAAGGATACCACGAAATCCACATTCACGCAAATTTTCGATTTAATTTTTGACAAAGATAGTAATAAGCGTCTATCAGGTTACGAATTAGATAAGTATGTTAAAAAGCTTTCAAGCCAGCAGTTAATTACACTCTTGGTTCTGTCACAGATACATCAGTTATCAAGTTTACGAGAAATCAGTGATAGTTTGGAAGATGATAGGTTAAGCGACAAACTTGATCTTGAATCAATAAGCCATAGTCAAATATCTAGAAGATTAAAAACCTTATCCACAAATGCTCTCGAGGAAATATTTCATCATCTTACTACCAAGGTCCTATTAGAAAAAAGCCAAACCAAATCTTCGAGTGATCTTGATAGAGTACACTTAATTGACTCAACTACCATAAGCCTCTGTTTATCACAGTTCCGTTGGGCTGAATTTCGAAAGACCAAAGGAGGTATCAAACTTCACCTGCGGCTCAAATTTGTAGAAGGAGATACCATTCCTGATAAGGCTAAAGTAACTTCAGCCAAGCCTAATGATAAGACACAGATGGAAAATATGGTAGTTCAAGAAGAAAATGTACTCAATGTATTTGACAGGGCTTATGTAGAGTATAGAAAATTTGATCACTACACCGATAATAACACAAAATTTGTCACCCGCCTTAAAGACAATGCTGTCATAGAAGTCTTAGAAGAAATAGCTGTTGTACCTGGAACCCCTATTCAAGAAGAACAGATAGTTCGCCTTGGAAAGACCATTACTTACAAAACTAAAAATACTTTTAGGTTGATAAAAGTACTGGATACTAAAGGTAAGACAATAACGATAGTGACAAATGATTTTAACTTGACTGCTGAGGAAATAGGTGAACTTTACCGTAACCGCTGGCAAATTGAACTTTTCTTTAAATGGATAAAACAGCATCTAACAATAAAACATTTCCACGGTAAAAGTGAACAAGCTGTTAAGAACCAGATTTATATAGCGTTAATAACATTCTGTCTGTTAAAACTATTTCAATTACAAGCCGGTTTTAGAGGTTCAATGCTAAACTTGCAGAGACTTTTAAGAACTTGCCTTTATGATGCTATAAAGGAATTTTTAACAAAGCTTTATAGCAAACAAACTCCTAATCAGAGGCAGAAATTCAAACCTCCAGATTTAAAAACTGAGTTTGAAATTATAGAAAGGCAGGTGATAGCAGGCGAAGCAGATCATCTTGATGATCTAACTTATGATCCTATGGTATTATAATCTAGAAGAAATATAGTTGTAAAAATGTGGATAAGGACTACCTCTTAAGTGCTTATCTCTTTAACTTTTAAACCAAAAACTTGATGTAAATATTATACAATAATGGATATTTAAGTTAGTTAATGAGTCAAGTTAAGCCAGTTTGACTTTTAAAATAAAATTTTATGCAACGCTAGTGA
>CAZKUS010000484.1:0-1794 GCA_964556025.1 uncultured Clostridia bacterium
AACCATCTATTTATTTCATTAGATTTAGTGTATATTTCTTTGAGATTCCTACTTACTTTGATAGGATGTTCGTCCCTTAAAAAAGTTTTTATTTCTCCTATTACCATAGGAACAGCATAAGTAGAAAACTTAACTTCTCTGCGAAAATCAAATTTATCAATAGCTTTAATTAATCCCATAAAACCAATTTGAGTCAAGTCATCTTCCTCTAAACCAGAACTCAAAAACCTTTTCGCAACTGACTTTACTAAATTAATATTTTGTTCTACAATTTTCCTACGGGCTTCACGATCACCTTGCATTTGCCATCTTTTAATTAATTCAACAAAATCATAAATTTCATTTTCTTGGTAGCTGTATTTACTATCCATTGTTGCTACCCTTCAACTGATGTTTGTAACTTTTTTGTCATCTTAACAATAGTACCACAATTAGATTTAGAAATAATATCAACAGAGTCCATGAAATTTTCCATGATAGTAAAACCCATACCGGATCTTTCTAATTCTGGTTTAGTTGTGTAAAGAGGTTCTTTAGCTTTATCAAGGTTGCCAATTCCTAAACCATAATCTTCCACTTGAACTTTCAGTTCATTTTTATTTATTTGTGCACTAATCTTTATTTCACCTATTTCATTGGGATAACCGTGAATTATACTATTAGTAACCGCTTCACTTACTGCAGTTTTAACGTCATTTACTTCTTCTACCGTAGGATCAAGCCTCGAAACGAAGGCTGCCACTACAACTCTACAAAACGATTCATTCTGAGACACACTACTGACAGTCAGTTCCATGTAATTATTAGATGACATATAATATCTCTCCTCTCTCACAAATTTTGCTTAACTTCTTTTATGGAATTGTAGACAGGTAATATTTTTTGCAATCCAGATAGTTGAGCTATCTTAGCTACCTGATCATTCATGCCACAAATGACAACTTGTCCATCTTTTGTTATCATTTTATTATATCTACCTAAAATAACACCAACCCCAGAACTGTCCATAAATTTTAGCTGAGACATATCTAAAATTAATTTGTCAAAAATACCCTTGTCTATTTCTCTGTCCAATTGTTCTTTAAAACCGTTTGCTGAATGATGATCTAACTCTCCACTGACTGATACAAATAAACTGTCACCGTGTTTATAAATTTTTATATCCATGCATACCCCTCCCTTGGTTTAAATCAGTGATATTCATTGTTCTATCCGATATTTGGAAACTCCTTCTAATAGAGGAAAAATTGCACAAAGAGCAATTTTTCCTCATTTTTCACCACTCCAAAATTTCATCCAATTATTGAACAGTTTGTTAAAATGATCCAAAACCCCGGCTTCCTCTACTGTTCTATCTGCAATCAAATTAATAGCAGATGATTTTTCTCCTGTATAGACCTTATAGTTAGCAATTTTCTCGCCAGCAGTGACTGGTGGATTGATCTGTGTAGGAATATCATATTCGTCTTCAATCTCACTTTCATCACCTTGTTCTAACACTAGAGATAAATTATCTTCAGCTATAAGTTTAACATAGTCTTGATCTCCTTTATCTACTTTAATTCTAGCCACCGGTTCTTCTGACTCTAAAAACTGTACTACTTCATAATTAGCAAAAGCGTAATCTAATAAATTCATTGCTTCTTCAAATCTCCCATCTGAACTTTCATGTCCCATAATAACAGCTATATAACGCTCGCCATCTTGTTTAGCTGTAGCAGCTATTGAATGTTTTGATTCATCAGTATATCCAGTTTTAAAGCCATCACAACCCGGATATTCATTTATTAATTT
>CAZKUS010000485.1:0-1793 GCA_964556025.1 uncultured Clostridia bacterium
AGCTTTAATCCTACTGTTTGGGAGTTTTAGATGTACCAACCCGAAACATTGGATGAGAAATTGAAGAGTTCAGCTATCAACATTCAACTTTAACACAGCCAAAAATTAAGTAAAACTGTCATATTTTAATGTTGATAGCAATAAAATTTCAACTTCACTCTAGATGCTTGTTTTAATACATTGCTATCAAACTTAACTTTAAATGAGTCATTATAAAAGGAGAGATGTGCAATGGGTTCTAAAGAAGTTGCTTTGATGAATGAGCTTACTAAAATGCCCTCAAAAGTAGCTAAACGGGACGGTAGAGAACAACCGTTTGATCCGTCGAAAATCACTAATGCAATCAAAAAAGCTTTTAGAGCAGTAGAATCTGAAGATCATTCTTTAGCTTTATCGTTAACTTACCGTGTTATCAATAAATTAGCTGAACAAGGAGTAGACAAACCTACTGTGCCTCAAGTTCAGGAAGAAGTAGAAAATACTCTCATGGAAGCCGGACTGTACAGTGTGGCTAGGGCCTATGTGATTTACAGAAATGATCGCGATCGAATAAGAGAAGCTGACACGAAATTGATGAAAGAACTACTTAAAGTACTAGAAACTAGAGATCAGGAAAATGCCAATGTTAATGGAGATGCACCAATGGGCAAAATGTTAAAAGGCGGCTCAGAAGCCATGAAAGAGGTGTACTTAAATCACTTTGCCAAAGAAGAACATTCACAAGCTCATCGAGATGGTTATATACATATTCACGATGCTGACTTTGCCGCCATTGGAACTACTACTTGTTTACAAATTCCCTTGGACAGGCTATTGCAAGAAGGATTTAATACCGGTCATGGTTGGATAACTTCTCCTAAATCTATAGAATCGGCAGCTTCTTTGAGCTGTATTATTTTCCAATCAAATCAGAACGATCAGCACGGAGGTCAGTCTTTTGCCACTTTTGATTCTTCTCTGGCTCCTTATGTAAAACTGACTTATGATAAAATTGTACAAGAATTTCAAGAACTAGGAATAAAGGACAACCTAGAGGAAAAAGCTTGGGAACAGGTGAGAAAGCGTACTTATCAAGCAATGCAGATCTTTGTATTTAATTTGAATACTATGCACAGTAGAGCAGGAGCACAGGTACCCTTTACTTCAGTGAATTTTGGATTAGATACTAGTTCGTGGGGAAGACTTATTTCCGAAATGCTGTTAAAAGTCTATAAAAATGGCTTGGGAAAAGGAGAAACTCCAATCTTCCCAAATTTGATTTTTTGTTTAGCTCAAAATGTCAATAAACAACCGGGAGACCCTAATTACGATTTGAGACGTTTAGCTCATGAAGTTTCCTGTGAACGATTATTCCCAAATTACTCTAATCAAGATGCTTCTTACAATGCACCATTTTATTACCGTGAAGAAGATCCTCAAGTGGTAGCTTATATGGGATGTAGAACTAGAGTAATTTCAAATAGAGTTGGAGAAGAAGTCACTGATGGACGAGGGAACCTATCCTTTACTTCTATCAATCTACCCAGAATAGCTTTGGAAAACGAGAATAAAGAAGAATTTTACCAACAACTTAAAGAAACTATTTGGTTAGTAGCGGAACAGTTATACGATAGATTTAAGGTTCAGGCCAGTAAGAAAGCAAGAGAATTTCCTTTTCTCATGGGGCAAGGGCTGTATTTAGACAGTGAAAATTTTCAATCTGAAGATACTTTAGAAGAAGCTTTGAAACACGGGACTCTTTCCATAGGATTCATTGGTTTAGCCGAAGCGTTGAAAGTACTTGAAGGAAGTCA
>CAZKUS010000486.1:0-1785 GCA_964556025.1 uncultured Clostridia bacterium
CGCATCCAACAAGAACTAGTAGTAAGGCTAGTGTAATTAATAACAAAGTCGTTTTTTGATATTTAATAAGTTTTATATACATAATTTATCATTCCCTCCTATTATAATAAATGTAGTTGATTAACTTCTACATATTAAGACGTTATTTTAAAAAAAAAGTTGCGCACTGGCAATATGCTGTAATAAATTGAAGTGTGTTATAATGAAACTGAAATAATTCCATTGTTTTCAAAATGGCGCTGTTTATTGCTATCAACATTCAACTTTAACTGTGCCTACAAACTGCATTGCACAGTAATAAAATTTAATAGCGCCAAATTCTTAATATAAGGGAGAGTGACAAATGAATTGTTCGAAATGTGGTGTTTTAGCATGCAACGATCTACAAAAGAGCCAAAAAAACTTATCAGAATTTTGTCCCATGCTTAATCAAAAAGAATTGTTGACGAAAAAATTTCAAGACTATAACCAAGAAGAAATTCACAAAATAGCTGTAAATGCTGCGAAAACTGAAGCGCAAGGATATTGTCAGTGGACGCGCTTGGAAGAAATTATTGACTTTGTCCGTAAAATGGGTTATGAAAAAATAGGATTAGCTTTTTGTATTGGTTTAATACAAGAAGCTAAAACGACAACCAAAATTCTAGAATCGCAGGGTCTGGAAGTGCATTCGGTAATATGTAAAACTGGTGGTATTCCTAAAGAAAATATGGGTCTGTCTGATCAAGAAAAAGTGAGACCTGGTACTGAAGAGCCTATTTGCAATCCAATAGGTCAGGCAGAGCTGTTAAATGAAAACGAAACTGATTTAAATTTGATTTTGGGATTATGTGTAGGGCATGATACTCTGTTTATAAAATACTCTATAGCGCCAGTAACAGTGTTTGCTGTTAAAGATAGAGTATTGGCTCATAATCCTCTGGCTTGTGTTTATACCAATTACCATATAACACAAAGGTTTCCTGAACTAAATACCCCAAAATAAAATGGCTCAGTTAAAGTTGAGTGTTTATTGCTATCAACAAAAGAATATAATAGCGCCAATAAAATAAAGAATATTATTAGAACAAGGGGGATGAATAGTTGCCAGCTGTAAACATTATCGGCTTAGAAACTATTCCAGATGTAAAGCCTGGGCAAGATTTGGCTGAATTAATTAGTCGGGCTGTCAGTGAGGAGGATGTGGAGCTAGAAGATGGCGACATCCTGGTTGTAAGCAGCAAAATTGTATCAAAAGCGGAAAATCGAGTTGTGGATTTAAACAAGATTGAACCTGGGAAAAAAGCCAGATCCATTGCAAATAAGACGGGTAAAGACAGTAGACGGGTACAAGTTATCATGGATGAAGGTCATGAAATTGTAGGATTTTTATCACTGCATAAACTTGCACACCACAGAGAATTAATGAAATCATACTTCGGTGACGAACGAGCAAATGAAGCTTTCTCTGCCAATGAATCTGTACTTTTCACAAAGATACCTGGAGGCCAACTCATGACTGACGGTGGTACGGATTTTTCCAATGTAGAGGGTGAAGATAATCTATCACTATTACCACAAGATCCTATGGTTAGCGCTGATAACCTCAGAGAAAAACTATCCCAGAAGTGGGGGGTCCCTTTGGGAATCGTAATTTCAGATTCAGAGATACGAGCACTAAGACAAGGGACAGCAGATATTGCTATTGGATACAGTGGTGTCATTCCTATGGAACATGGATTTGGAGAACCGGATTTATATAACCAGCCGACTTTTGGTGGTGTAGATTCTATCTGTGATCAAATA
>CAZKUS010000487.1:0-1781 GCA_964556025.1 uncultured Clostridia bacterium
GATACAATTATGTTTAGAAAAAATTAAAACTATGATACAATATACTTTGGTAATCAGTTCAGTTAAAGTTGAATATTGATAGCAATAAACACTTCAATTGAACGTATCAAAACAAGCATTCAGAGTGAAATTGAAGTTTTCTTGCTATCAACAATAGAATATAATAGCGCTTAGTAATAAAACAAAATTACGGTTATTCTAGTATAAGTAGTAAAAAATTGAGGTGATATATGATGGAATTGTCGAATATCAAGCTAGACGAGTTAGCGGTTATATCAGATTTTGATGGGACTATTACAAATTGCGACACAAATGATCTTATCTTTTCGAATTTTGGAAATGAAATAAACTCAAATATTGAACAGTTATTTAAAAATAATGAAATCGGAACTAGGGAAGCTATGGAAAAACACTTTGAACAAATAACTATGTCAGAACAACAGTACATTGATTACATTCAAAATAATGTAAGTATTAGAGATGGTTTTTATGATTTTGCTAGAAATTGTATGGAAAATGCCATCCCTTTGTCTATAGTTAGTGGTGGGTTTGAAAATATTATTAATCAGATGTTGCGGGAAATTAGCCCGAAAATTGCATGTTATGCAAGGGTTTATGCCAATCGACTTAATTTTCAAGGTGAAATAATTACTCCAAAATTTAAACATACGACTGTAAACTGTGTTAAAGAATATGGTCCTTGTGGTAACTGTAAACGTAGCTATGTCAAAGATCTCCAATATCAAAATTACCAAGTGATTTTCATTGGTGATGGTCTGACAGATAGATGTGGAGCAGAGAATGCTGATTTTGTATTTGCCAGAGATGCTCTAATAGATTTCTGTAGGAATGAACAAATTCCGTTTTTAAGTTATGAAGATTTTACAGATGTGAAAAAATATGTTTTTGATAAATCTTTTTGAAAGAATTGATGTTCTTAATTAAAAAAATAGACAAGGAAAAGGGGCTGTATCCTTAAAGTGTATTTAATCACTTTTGAGACAGCCCCTTTTAATTTTGAATTCGGCAAGTAAAACATAAAAATCCTGTAACGAAAGCGTTTAACTCAATAAATAAATTTAGAAATATTATTAAAATAATGAATAAAAAAGTTGTGATTTTATTGTACTTTTATAACTTATTAGATGATAAACCCAAAAGTAAAAGCAAGACAAGGAGGATCCCTACATTTGCACACTGTGCAAACGCAGTGCACTAAATTGGTATTCAAAATTTTCATACAATAATTTATATTAAAGTTAGGGGAGTTATTCATGAGATATAGAGATGAAAAGATCCTAAACTACATCGTAAACAACCAAGGGGCCAGTATGGAGGATCTCCTGAATCTATTCCAAATTGCCAGGAGAACGCTTTACTACAGTATTAAAAATATTAATGAAGAAATTTATCCAGCAGGTGAAGTTAAACGCATTGACGGTGAGTTCATTTTCGTTGGAGATCTGACAAAGCTTAAGTCCAAACTAGACAGTAGTTCTCAACAGGAATTTTTCTGGGATTATCAAACTCGGAAATTATTCATTTTAAAGAAAATCTTGTCGGGGGAAGAGCTCACTATTGAAGAACTAGCCAGCCACATGATGCTGAGCAAAAACACCATTGCACAAACCATTTCCGATCTAAAAATAGAACTGCACAAGCGAGATTTGGAATTAGTGTACGACAAGAAATACTTGATAACAGGTTCAGAACTGGAAATCAGAAATCTGTTCATTGAAGTAATAAATTCCGAAGACTATGTTGATCGAGAACGCCCATTT
>CAZKUS010000488.1:0-1779 GCA_964556025.1 uncultured Clostridia bacterium
TAAAAAAATATTACTCTGCTAAATTGTCAACCTGTGCTTCTGTGATATGGTCCATACCTTCAACTCTCGACTCAATTTCTTTAATTTCATCGTAGGACACTTTCATCTTATGAACATGTCTTGCATAGTAACGTATGGGCTGTACAACATAATAATTGTTGTTTATTTCTATAGTGTCATCCTGTCTTTGTTCCTCAAATATTATTCTAATTATTCCTGAATTTTTCAAATTTGCTTTTTGAGTAATAATAAACTTTTCAAACCATTTGCGTTGTTGATTAACGGCTTTATAATTCTGTCCTATAAACTTAAATTCCAGCTCCGATACAAATATTTCTGCAAAAACAGTGTAGTTTTTTCCTGTCTCATCATCCTGGTATCTCTTTTTGTAAGCAGGTTTTCTGTGGCTTTGTTCAAAATGTTCTCTATCTACTACTGAATAGGCGATAGCTACAGGAGGCCTTATCATTGCCTCACCTTCTTCTTCGCCCTCTTCCATTCTAGCCTCATAATCCGCCGTTTCGCCTAGATCTTCTATTTTATTGTATACTTCATATTCAGGAAAAAATATCCACTCGTCCTCCAAAGCCTTCTGTCCTAAATCGTCAAGCACATCAAATATTTCGTGTACAGCTAAACTTTTAGACCCTTGATCGCCTGGTTTCTGTTTATTTCTTGCCTGCTGCTGTTTTTTCTTAATCTCTTCTTTTTTATTGCCGGTCAAACGGTTGATGTTCATAAATATTTTCACCTAATCCCTTTTGTTAAACAGACATATCAGCTATAATTGTGTCCTGTATTTTTTGAACTACACCTTCTATTCCTATTCCTAACCCAATTCTTATGGTGTCTCGTTCTGTTATTTCAAGATTGTAACTGCCGCCGACTATTTTATTTTCTGCTACCATCTCTGATATTATATTGTTTATTTCTTGCCCCATTACGTCTGATGCATATCTTATATCATAGCCTACATATTGTTCGATCTGATGGTTTATTCTGCTGGCCAATTCATGCATAACCCTAGAAACTTTCATAAAGTAATAGGGATTATCTTTCTGAGCTAAAGTTGGAGTTTTATAGGCTGCAATTCCATTGCGTACTGTTTGATGGAAAATAGCATAACCGGAACTCGATAGAGTCCTTTTGATATCTTCATCGAAGTCTGTTATTATTTCAACATCATCTACACCTTTATTTGTAAGTGAAATATGTGATTGATGTCGCCCTGCCAATCCTGCCAAAGCAAGTATAGCGCTATCTTCAATCTCATCTCCTAGATTATATCTTAACTGTGAAGGAGTTGGTGTCACAGTACGTCCATATTCTATTTCATGACTATTGAGTCTGTCGCGAGTTTGGTTTATCCTACTTTTTAGGGTAGCCAGAGAAACATTATAATCTGCTTTTACAAATGAAACAGCATTAAGATAAGCGCAATTTTTAGCTAACTCATCGACAAAAAATCTTCGTTTTGTATTTTCATCGACATAACTTTCATAGTCAAAAAGAAACCTAATTCTATCTCTTCCTGACTGTGTATGGAAAATATTGACGTGATCATTATCCGATACTACAGCAAAATTCCAGCCCTCTTCTCTGTAATATTCTTCTTCAACTCTATCTTCAGCTATCATTTCTATTACAGTGCCTTCGCTGTATTTTTGTTGGCCTTCGTTTATATTAAAGACAACCTCTTTATTTATTGTCTTGTGTTTTCTATACCCTCTGTAAGCAACAATATCATACTCAACCGTTATTTCCGGAACGGCATAATAT
>CAZKUS010000489.1:0-1776 GCA_964556025.1 uncultured Clostridia bacterium
TAACAGCTTTATCATTGGGGAGCACGGTATCAGCTGCTAACACTACTTTTGATAGTGACAGATGGTCAAATTGGTTACGGGACAATATTGAAGTCAGGACATTTCAGCTACAAGGTAGAAATGAAACTCATAATGTTCAGAACGATTACACAGGTAGATTTAGCTTTGATTGTCTATTTGGAAGTGAAGAAGAATCTGAGGAAGAGCAAGAGAAAGAAAGTGAAGATGAAGATAAAGAACAAGATGAAGAACAATACGAAGAAGAGAAGCAAGAAGACAGTTCTGATGGTTCGGAGGCAGCTGGTGTGAACAGTGAAGAACAAAATGTATTTGAAAAGGTAAATGAAGAGCGAGCTGAACAGGGGCTAGAAAGCTACGAGTTGGATGAAGAACTCAGCGAAGTAGCACGGATGAAATCTCAAGACATGGTAGATAACGACTATTTTGATCACGAATCCCCTACATACGGCAGTCCTGGAGAAATGGTTCGATCCGAAGGAATTAGGTATACAGTCATTGGAGAAAACATAGCTGTAGCTGGAAATATAAATACAGCTCATGCACAATTAATGGCCAGTTCTTCACACAGATCATCAATTTTAAACAGAAATTACACCCATGTAGGGATTGGAGTCGTAGAAACAGAGCGAGGCGGCGTAATGGTTACACAATTGTTTGGTAGAAGATAGAGATTGATTTATAACTATAACATTAAATCCTCCCGTTACTATTTAAAGTAGTGGGAGGGTTTTTTATTTGTATAAAATTAGTTAGGCATTGGTGAAGGATTATAATATATTTTCTAGAACTTAATAATTATAAATCTTATTATTAGAAAAATTAAGGAGTGTTCTAAGTGCAAGGGTTTCAAGATTATAAAGATTTTGAGATTATTTTTGACAATACTCAAGATGCACTATTTCTAATAGATGTGACAAACATAAATGAATTCAGATTTAGAAAATTGAATAGGACTCATGAACAGTTGACTGGTCTGACAACTGAAAAAGTAAGAGGAAAAACTCCAGTAGAAATATTAGGCCCGGAATTTGGCGCAGCTGTTGAAGCTAGATATCAAAAGTGTCTTGATAAAAAAGAACCTATAACTTATGAAGAGATACTCAACTTACCTTCTGGAGAAAAGTATTGGCAGACAAAGCTGACACCTGTTTTAAAAGAAGGCCAAGTAACTTCTATCGTGGGTTCTAGTACTGATATAACAGATAAAAAAACAGTCGAAAGAGAATTACAATTAGCTAAAGAGCGTTATGATACAGCGGTTAAAGCTGCTGGTATTGGAGTTTGGGAATGGGATATTAAAACTAATGACCTTACCTGGGATAAAAAAATGTATGAATTATATGGGACTACCCCTGGGATAACTAAAGACAAACTTAAGAAATGGACAGAGAGTTTACACCCGGAAGATAGAGATGAAAATCTAGATCTATTAAGTAAAGCTAAAAATGGTGAGGAAGACTTTGATACACAATTTCGAGTAGTTTGGACTGATGGTACTGTCAGATACCTTAGAGCTTTTGCTGATGTAGTACATGATTCGGAAGGCAATCCAGCTAGAATGATAGGGACAAATTACGATGTGACAGATCAAGTTAAAGCAAGCCAAAAACTGACAGAAGCCGAAATACGTTACAGAACTTTATTTAATGATGCTCCTCACGGCATATTGTTAATAGATTCTGATACATTAGAACCTGTAGAATTTAATGATACAGTTTGTAATATGCTGGGATACACTCGAGAAGAGTTTCAACA
>CAZKUS010000490.1:0-262 GCA_964556025.1 uncultured Clostridia bacterium
CTCCATAAATGCTTCCTCCTTGTTTTGCAAAAGTAATAATGAAATATATTATTAGAGCAAAAATTATATTATAAAGATAATCAGGTAGCAGCTAAGCTCTGCTACCTGATTAATCTCTCTCCAATTAATCTCTATTAATAATTCTTTAATTAAGACGCTGTCCTTACAGGCTTTCCTGCAGAACTTCTAGGGCATCTTCTTCACCAGCAGCTGTAGTAACATCCTCTAACCCAAACTCTATCTCTTCAAGAGTGTCTGCCCC
>CAZKUS010000490.1:275-1773 GCA_964556025.1 uncultured Clostridia bacterium
TACCTTCATGACCATATTCTAAAATCCATTCATCCTGCCACTCTGTTTCAACGACTATTTGCGACATTAATTGATAAACGTTAGGTTGCTCTTCGGCATAACCTTCTCTCATAGCTGTATCCACTCTATCAGCTTCACCCCAGATGTTTTCGGGATCTTCCAGGGGTTTGATGTCATAAAGAACATTCATATAATGAGGTTCCCAGCCGTGGAAAGCTATCCATTCTTCATTGGCTGTCTGCCTCTCCACCTCAGTTAGCATACCTGCTTCACTACTTTCAATTAATTCCCAATCAGCTAGATCATAGGTGCTGTCTTCTTTAGCTTCCTGGATTAGCTGATTGCCGTCATTACCTGGTTCAAGACCATAATATTCATAGTCAAACTCCTCAGCATAGTCTCTTAAATCGTCCATGGACTGAACTCCGGCTTCATAAACATATTCAGGCACATAAGTAGTGTAAAGAGCTTCCTCTAAATTGGTGGTGATTATCTCTATGGTCCCCTCTTCTTCATGAGGAGTGAAAGTTACTTCCATGGTAGGCAGCCAAACTCCCATAAAGAGGTCAATATCACCGGCACTCATTCCCTGGAAAATAACCTCCTGGCCGGCAGCAGTAACATCGGTTTCATACCCTAATTCTTCTAAAATAGTCCGAGCAACTTCAGTTTTTACTGTTACACCAGGCCACTCAACTCGACCAAATTCGATGGTTTCCTCTGCTTGAATTTCACTGCTATTGAGGAAAGGACCAAAACCGGTAAAGACTAAAGCTAAGGCGAGAAAAGAAATTAATAAAGTTTTTTTCTGCATAACAAAAACCTCCTTTTGTTTTTGTCCAGCAGTCTGCCAATTTTCCGGTCAGAGCTGCTAATTTATAAAAAGCAAATTTAATCTTTAACCTGTTCATCCGGCTCACTGGCTAAGTTAGCAATGATATTTGTCTTGACAATGACTCCAATTAGTTTTTGTTCTTCCCCGACTACGGGAAGCGGTGTATCAAGATCAGCCAGGCGAGCAAATAACTCATCAATAGTTGTCTGGGGGTCAATCTCTGGTACCTGGCGACAATACTTTTTAACATCTCTAGCATTATCGTCCAGCATATCCTTCACATCATCAATTAATAGTATGCCCTGATATCTTCTTTCTCTATCCACCACAAAGATACTGGTTAAACCTTCCTCATTCATTTTATGGAGAGCCGTCTTAGGTCATTGATTTTCGTATAATAGTGCTAAAGGTTTACTCATGATATCTTCAGCTGTCAGAACCCTTGAGCGATTAACGTCCTGAACAAATTCAGCCACATAATCATTTTCAGCTCTGGTTAGTATTTCTTCATGATCACCCAGTTGCACTATTTCTCCATCTTTCATAATAGCTATCCTATCACCTAACTTTAAGGCTTCATCTAAATCATGGGTAATAAAGACGATGGTTCGATCAATATCTTCATAAAGTTCTTATAGTTGATCCTGCATATCTTTTTTGATT
>CAZKUS010000491.1:0-1767 GCA_964556025.1 uncultured Clostridia bacterium
TGGAGAGGAACAGGCTCGGAAATTAGGTGAATCTTTACAAGGAACATCATTGGATGCAATTTACACTAGTCCTTTAACCAGGGCCAAGGATACAGCTTCTAAAATTGCTGACTATCAAGATGTATCAGCTAGTGAGCACAGTTTGATAAATGAATACGATTGGGGAGTCATTGAAGGCCACACTAGGGTAGAAATCAAAGATAAGTATCCCGATCTAGGTATGAAGTTAGATGAAGACTTCTTTGCTACTTCGATTCCCGGTGAAGAGGGACTTATGAATTTAAAAACCAGAGTTACTGATTTTTACGATTACCTAGTTTCTGAGTACGGCTTAGAATCCGATTCAACTATTGCGGTGGTAACTCACGGCCGATTTTTAGGTGGTTTAGTGGTTTTTCTAACGGGATACAGTTTTTTTAATACTCCGTGGCCTTTCGCCTTTGCCAATGCTTCAATTACCGAATTATCATATTGGCGGGAGCATAATAAGGCTAAGATAATAAGACTTAATGATACTTGTCATTTATAGTATTTTACTTTTCTAGGAGGGTTTTTACTTGTCTAGCAGTAAAATTTGGTACGCTGACGCCAGGGCAACAGAATTTGATTATTATTACAGTTTAGTGGCAAAGTTAGAGGAGATTTTAAATAGAGTGGGGTTCCAAAACTATTTTGAACAGGATGAATATGTAGCTGTTAAAACGCACTTCGGTTCCTATGGTGGCCACAGAATAATTCGACCTATGTTCATTAACAAAGTAGTTGAAGCCGTCAAACAGGCCGGTGGTAAACCATTCGTTACAGATACTGTTAGAATACCTGGAATAGAGTATTTAGAGGTTGCCAACAGTGAGGGGCTGAATCACTTATCATTGGGAGCTCCCATGGTACTTGCTGATGGTTTGTTTGGTAAAGACCTGATAAATGTAGAATCAGGGCCGATATTGGGAGAAATAGGAGTGGCATCGGCGATTTATGATTCACCTAGTATGATTGTGATTTCTCACTGTAAAGGCCATGTAGGTTCTGGATATGGTGGAGCTATTAAAAATCTAGGTATGGGCGCCATTAGCTGCAAAAATCAATGCGGTCATGCAGAACGAGGAAGAATACATTTTGCTCAAAATACTGAACTGAAATGGATACCAGAACACTGCACATTATGTGAGCGCTGTGTAGACGTCTGTCCCCATGATGCGATATATAGAACACCGGAAGACCAAATTGAAATTAATTACGAGATCTGTGTGAAATGTGGTCGCTGTGCCAGGGTTTGTAAAGACGAAGCTTTAATAGTTCCGCAGTCTGAAGAACTTTTCCAAAAAGGGTTGAGTGAAGCGGCCAATGCTGCAGTTCAAACTTTTCAACAAGGTAAGATATTGTACATAAACTTCATCTTGGAAGTTCAGCCAGAATGTGATTGTATGCCCATGGCAGATACTCCGCTAGTTCAAGACCAAGGAGTACTTGTATCTGATGATATTGTGGCTATAGAACAGGCAACTTTAGATATTTTGAAAGAAGCAAAGCCCCTACCCCAATCTAAAGCCGAAGAGCAGCAGATTGAAACAGGAAAAGAACTATTCAATCAAGTTACTGGTAAGCATCCACAGTGGCATATAGATTATGCAGAAGAATTAGGTATGGGTGAAAAAGAATATGAATTAATCAAAATTAATTACAAAGAAAAACCAGGACAAGAAGAGTAATTAAGTTAGTTGTGAAAGCAGGTGAAATAATTTGGATGTTATTGTATTAGCTAGTGGA
>CAZKUS010000492.1:0-1755 GCA_964556025.1 uncultured Clostridia bacterium
AGAATAAAAAATACCGCTGATCTCGATAAAATTAGTATATCGGAACCGCATAATATGTTCAATTGTAATTTGTCCCTGTTATACAGGGCTAAATTACAATAAATACAAGAACAAACTAAGGAGGTTGCTTTATGAAAGGTTATTATGTTAAAAGTGGTTCTTTGGTGATTATGTTGGTATTCCTCTATGTACTATCTATCCCTGTAGCATCTATGGCACAAGATACTCAACTCTCCCGGGAAGAGACTATTCAAACAGAAGATATTTACGAAATCTTGCCAGAACAAGAAGATGTGGATCCATACGAACCAGTATTAAATATCGGTGAAGAAGTCGATTTAGACAAACTGTCTGGAATAACTTTAATGCGAGATGATGAAATAATACCTGTAGAATTTGACATTTCAGACTCATCAGACTCAGATTCTGACTTAGATAATGCAATCAAATTCGAGTCTGAATTGGTTCACGATTTTCAAAAATTACTCGAGTTCAATAAACAATATGAACTAAAAATTTACTTGGCAGATGGCTCTCGATATCTACAGCCATTTAAAACAGATGGTCTGCCGGATATTGCCGATACCGGATCTGAACAGATAGTCTATGTTCCATCCCAATCCGACAAAGGATTTAACTATCCCTATTTTCTAATTTTGCCGCCTGATGATTTTAAACATGAACACGAAGATGAACAGAGATTCCTATTCGTTGAACCGAATAATACTGGATCCGCCTCAAATTATTATGAACAAACACTATTATCTACAGAAGCATTTCTGGGTTCTAACTACAGTAGAGAGCTATGGTCACCTAAAATGATGCCCGTATTCCCAAGACACCGTTTAGGTATTCCGGACAATGACGAATGGTATTACACCCATTCCTTAGACAGACTTTCATTGTTACATACTGAAGACCGAATCGACGAGCTAATGGAAAAAGAAGATTTTGTTTTTGAAATGGAAAGTGGTAACTTGGAAAAAGACGATTTGCTGGAATTAGTCAGAGTTGATAAGCAAATGGAAAATATGATAGACCATGCCATAGAGTACTTAAATGATTATGACCACGATGTACACGAACAAGAAGTGTTTTTAACAGGATTTTCAGCCTCCGGTGATTTTACCAACCGTTGGGCGACCCTATACCCGGAACGAGTTAGAGCAGTGGCATCAGGAGGTATGAACAGTCAGATAATGCTCCCAACAGACGAAGCGGATGGAGAAGACCTGATATATCCCATAGGTACTGCTGATTATGAAGAGCTAATGGGAGAAGAATTTGACCTGGATGCTTATAATGATGTAGCTAAGTTCATCTACCAAGGCGCTTTAGATGAAAATGACACATTTGGATTCAATGATGCATTCGGACCTGAAGAAACAAGACTAATCGGAGAAGTATTAGGTGAGGAAATGTATCCCGATAGATGGGAAACCACAAAAGAATTGTTCTTTGAGGCTGGTGGTAAAGGCAACTTTGCAATTTACACAGAAGAAGGTCACAGCCCTAGAGCTGCAAGGGAAGATATCGTAAACTTTTTCAAAGCAAATAGGGACAGCGAAGAACCAGTGTACCCTGAACCTGAACACCCAAATAGGGTTGAGTTTAATATAAATGAGTAGTAGATAAATAATACCGGGGGTCTAAACCCCCGATTTTTTTTTTTCAAAGGGTTTTCACTTTTAAAACAGATCTTATATAAAGAAAATTAAAAATAGTTTACTGATTCTAATGAAAGTTTTTATCTAT
>CAZKUS010000493.1:0-1746 GCA_964556025.1 uncultured Clostridia bacterium
CTTTGCCTCAGCTCGTTCCTGAGGACGTGATCGCCGATCGGCGTACTCGTGAACGGCCGTCTTTTCGATCGCGAAGGCGTCGTTCGGATCCGGACCACCAACCGCTGGAATCGGCGGTGCGTCATCGGTGCCGTCGACGAGCCGCACATATCCGTGATCGTCGACAGAGCGCCCGAAGTTGAGATCACTCCCCAGATCGGGCACCGCGACGACCGGGAACTCGAGGCCTTTGGCGGAGTGGATCGTTAGTATCCGTACGCCTTCGGTGTCTCTTGGGATATCTGCCTCACCTTCACGCGGGTCGAGTTCGGTCTGGCGATCGATCCGGTGGAGCAAGCCGGCCGCCGTGTGCACGCCGTTTTCGCTCCAGGTACGTACCTGATCCCTGAACTTCTCGACGTTCGCGACGGCCTGCCGACCGCGTTCGTCGGCACTAATGCTGGCTACATATCCCGTGTCGTCGATCACCCGAGTCAGGAGTTGATCCCACGGGAGTACCGCGTCATCGGTCGGCGTGGCACAGCCACTGAGCGTTCGCCACGTCGACAGGCAGTCGAACGCATCTGCAAGCTGTGGGTCGTCCGTCTCCGCGAGTGCGTCCCAGACTGAGTCGGCGTCGGCGACCGCAGGGGCGAGGCGGTTATCGGTAAAGCCGAACAGTGGCGACCGAAGCACGCCGTAGAGTGAGACGTCGTCCGCTGGGTCACCGAGCACTCGGAAGAGATTCGTCAGCGCCTGTACCTCGGGCGTATCGTAGAATCCGACGCCACCGATGACGGTGTAGGGAATATCGTACTCTTCGAGAGCCCGTTGATACCGATCCAGGTGCGTCCGCCGGCGGAGGAGGATTGCGACATCGTCGGGCGTCGCTTCCCGGTGGGTACCCGTGTCAGGATCCTGGATCTCCGGGGGGTCGTCAAAGAGGTGTGTCAACCGGGCGGCAAGCCCCTGTGCTTCGGCTTCGATTGTGTGATCCAGTGCGCCGTCTGCAACTGGATGGTCGGGGCCGAAGATCGTTTCCGCAGTCTCTGCATCGTCTGGAACGGCGAGATATTCGACGCTTCCCGTTAGCCCCTCGATATCCTCGACGCGATCACGCTCCGTTGTCAGGTCCTGCGGCGGCGCTTCGAACGGTTCATGATCGTCGCCTTCCGGCTGAAACAGACGTTCAAAGAGTTCGTTGAGGAACGATAGCGGCTCGTCCAACGTCCGGAAGTTCCCCGAGAGTTCGAGGGCAGTCGGCCGGTTTGCCTCACTGTTGGGTACGCCATCAACACCACGCGAGGCATTAACCGACTGGAGATCAGCCCGCGCATCACCGAAGGTCGTGACGTCTGCTCCACGGAACCCGTAGATGCTCTGTTTTTCGTCGCCGACGAGGAAGACGTTCGATGCCGTTCCGTCGTCGACGCCGCTAAGGAGTTTCACCAGGTCCCACTGTCGAGGATCTGTGTCCTGAAACTCGTCAACCATTACAGCGTTGAACTGGTCTTGAAGCCGGTCTCGGACGTTCTCATTGGTGCGAAGGAATTCCAATGTGGTCTCTATCACGTCAGGGAAATCTAGTGCGTCTCGACGCTCCTTTTCAGCGGTGTACTCCGCCAGCACCGCTTCGAGCACCCGCAACAACGCGAGTGCGTAGTGGGCACTATTCGCCTCGAGGGTACCGGGCGTGGTTTCGACTGCTTCCGCATGCGGCTCAATCGCATCGATAACGGTGTTGATGACGTCTTTCAGATCATCGTA
>CAZKUS010000494.1:0-1740 GCA_964556025.1 uncultured Clostridia bacterium
CATCTACAAATTCTTTATTGATCTCTTCAATTGTATTTTGAAATTTCCCTACTATAATAGAAGGTTTGTGAATGTAAAAAAACATATAGCTGTCTTCTGGAGCTTCATTAATCAGATATTCTTCTAAGGCAAAGTTGTAGAACGGTACATTCCAATCGGTTACAATATACTTCACTTGCAGTCCCCCTTGCTGTTAATGAAATTTTCAAATTGTAATACTGCTATTTATGCGAAGGCTCAGTTTAACTTGAATGTTGATAGCAAAATATAACAGCGTCTAAAGTTTATCCAGGTAAGTGAATTGCTCTCCCTAGTCCCTGCATATGGGCTTCTCGCAGACTTTCGCTCACCGTAGGATGGGGATGAATAGTGTCGATAACTTCTTCTAGGGTACATTCTAAATTAATGGACAAGGTAGATTCTCCGATCATTTCCGTAGCAGTATCCCCGATAATCTGCACACCTAGGATCTCCTGGTAGTCAGGATCATACAGGACTTTCACCAGTCCTTGAGTATGATCACTGAGAATAGCTTTTCCATTGGCGTACATAGGGAACTGCCCCACCTGGTATGGTTGCCCCTGTTCAGTTAACTCTTTTTCTGTGCTTCCTACAGAAGCTATTTCCGGGAGAGTATAGACACATCTTGGTACTAGTTTATCATTAATCCCTTGTCGTAGTCCACTAATTACTTCCATCACAGCTTCACCCTGATACATAGCTAAATGAGCTAGCTGCATACTGCCTGCTACTACATCACCTATGGCATAAATATGGTCAACGGAAGTTTTAAGCTGGTCATTCACTATAATCCCAGATTTGTCGTACTGTACATCAGTATTTTCTAAGGACAGATTGGAGATCACAGGTTGTCTACCTGTGGCAATCAATACCTGATCCACAGTAATTTCTTCCGAGGACTGAACGTGAAATTTGCCATTAGAGGTTAGATCAATATTTTTGACCTGAGTATCAGTGCGGACTTGTACCCCTTTGCTTTGAATCAGTTCCTGCAAATAAGCGGAAATGTCCTGATCTTCATTGGGGATAAGTCGAGGTAATAGTTCGTACAGATAGACTTCAGAACCCAGGGCAGTGAAAATTTCACTAAACTCCGCTCCAATAACGCCTCCACCAATGATGGCGATATTCTTTGGTACATGATCTAATTCTAGAGCCTCTTTACTGGTCATGGCCTGTTCTACACCGGAACCTGAGATAGGGGGGATCATATCTTTGGACCCGGTGGCAATGATGATGTAATCTGCTTCTACCTGCTGACCGGCCACCTCCACTTTGTGATTGTCTATAAAGTTGGCTGTACCTGTAAGCACAGAGATATTGTAGCTTTGTAAGATAGTCTCTACACCTGATACCAGGGTTTCTACAACTTCATTTTTTCGCTCCAGTAGTACTTGCGGATCAAAGTCCAATTGTTGATATGTGATACCGAGATTACTGCCGTGCTGTACCTTTTCAAAGGTCTTGGCAGCTTCTATAAACACTTTGGTGGGAATACAGCCCCGATTTAGGCAGGTACCACCGATTAGCTCCTGTTCGGCTACTACCACTTGGTATCCAAGTTGAGCGGCCCTGATGGCAGCGGAATAACCGCCAGGGCCACCCCCTATCACTAGTACATTGGTGTTCATTCTTCATCAGCTCCTTTTGCCGATAAGTTTTCCGGTAAGTTTTCCGGTAAATATTACAGCAGAATGGTTACTGGATCTTCTAAGTATT
>CAZKUS010000495.1:0-1739 GCA_964556025.1 uncultured Clostridia bacterium
TCATACCAGAGGGGGCTAAACGCACCATTTCCAGAGCTGTGGCCAGATTTTTTGCTTGATTTTCATTTATGGGTGTGTTGAAGTCATCTAGAAAAAATAGTTCCTGCCAGGGTTTACGCTTTTTGGATCCAGAAGCCAACTTCATGACAGATTCCAAAAGGCGTTGCTTTTCATGGGAAAAACCTACAGGTGTCATAATCGGAACGGTTTCTTGTTCACTTACTAAATCTAATTTATTAAGAATTTGTTTGTCAAAAGTACCCCCTAGCCAACAGGTTCCAAGGCCCAAATGTGTAGCGTACAGAATTAAATGTTCTAATTTAAAACCTAGTTCCTCCATATTGTATTCTTCATCTCGATTTACAACTGCAGCAATATAGCTGCTAGCTCCTTTAATTACACCATAGGTTCCAATTTTTCCACCAGTTTTTGAAGTTAATTCACTATCATCAACAAATTCAAATCTTACATTGGCGTGGAATGGTCCGGAAATTTTTTCACTATAATCTTGCAAGTTAGACTTTAAATTTTGGGGGAGTGGTTTTTCCTGGTGATAAGTTCTGACTGATTTTCGCTTTTTTATTGTCTCTGTTATTGGGAATTCAGTTAATTTTACACTCAAATTTATTTCTCCTTTCATTATCACTTTATTCAGGCGCTGTTATAGCTATTAATATTTAATTTGAACGAATTATGCGGTTTTGATAATACATGCAATTAATTACTGTTCTATGGAAGTATCACGCTTAAAAGATTAATACATCAACTACTTCTTTATCATAGTCTTGAGAGAGATCTATTATTTTATCATCTATCTGAACAACGGGATTGTAAAAACTGCCTTTGTGGAAAAATTTAATTTCTCCAATCTGTCCGGTATTTAGGATTACCTGTGAGCCAATAAAAAAATCTAAAATTTTATTAAAAAATAATATGGAAATTTGTGGATCTAAATTATTGAAGGCTTCATCTCTAATGATTTTAACTGCTTCAAAGGGAACTCTTCTCTGATCATAACACCTATTAGAAGTGATAGCATCAAAGGTGTCGGCAACAGAAATTATTTTAGCATATTCCAATATCCTATCATCTAGTAATCCTAAAGGGTAGCCCCTGCCATTATTTCTTTCATGATGCTGCAGTACTCCCAGGCATACTTCTCGACTAAACTTTTGTGAGGTAACGAGTACTTCATAACCGTATTTTGGATGTTCTCGAACTTCTTGAAATTCAATATCAGTCAGCTTCCCTGGCTTGTTTAAAATTTTTGAAGGTACTTTGATTTTACCTATATCATGTAATACTGCTGCAATACATAAATCGCTCTGACTTTCCTCATCATAATTTAACCATCTGCCGATCATAGCTGAGTATAATCCGACATTGATACTGTGTTGGTAGGTATAGTTATCTTTATTTTTCATTTCGTTTATCAATCTGATAGAGTCCATGTTGTAAGAGAAATTTATCAGGTCTTGGGCTAATTCTGTTATTTCTTGTTTGTCTAAATTTTTAGACCCCCTAATACCTTCCATTATGTCTATAATTTGATTAGTTTTGATCTGGTAATCTTTTCTAAAAATATTTTGTTGTTCTTCTCTTTTCCTAATCAGATCATTTGGTTCTCTAATAATATTCACATATTCTATATCCCAAGTTTTAATTAGTTTAATAAGCCTGGCTGTAAGCTCTACACCTTTAGGTAAAATTAATAAATTATCTCTTAGAATGTCATCTTT
>CAZKUS010000496.1:0-1739 GCA_964556025.1 uncultured Clostridia bacterium
CATTTGTTAGAGTCTGATTGTCGGTAAACTGGGTAATGTTTGCTTCATCTATATTCACATTCTCTTCAATATTAATGTTTAACTCTTGAGATACACCACTAGAGATTCGTGCTACTTGCTGACAGACACTTTCACAATCAAAAGAATCTACATTTTGCTGACTCACAACACCTGCTGCTGCAGCTCTTAATCCCCCGATAAATAATGCACCTCGTTGAGTATTAACACCATCGGTAGAATCAAGCAGCTCTTGTTCTGCCTTTTTGCCAAGGGTTCGCAGATCTTGCATGAGATCAGACTTACCATCCCAATCAATCCCCATTTGGGCAAAGACAGAAAAATATGGTGCAAGTGTAGATGTACTCAACATAAAGCTAAATATATTCATATCATAATGAGACCCACTGGATAGCGGTCCTACTAAACCAGGCGAAGGCCAGGAACAGACCTCCAATAGAGAACCAGCAGTTACTTTCTGACCTATTTCCAGCGCTTGTCCCTGTAAATTAATGTTGTGAGTCAATTTATCATCAGTCCTTTTTAGTGGATCAGTTAAAGTTATATATTGATAGCAATAAAATGATCAATTGAACGATTTATTGCTATCAAAAAGAATATAACAGTCCTTTGTCAATGATCCCCTGTACCTGCTTCTGTATCTCTTCCAATGTATGCCGTTTTGTACGATAACAGGTACTAGCATCATCATTACATATCAGGCACTTTCTCGCAGGATAACCAATCTCTATCCGCGACAGGGGCCGCATCTCATTATCAAAAACATCCAGGTCCCAAAGTCTTCCCAAGGGATTTTCCTCTTCCAACAAAACCGCTCTTTTCTTAACCACTTGGGGATCTTCATTTGCAACCCAAAATCCTTCCGGCCCCCAGCCACCATCTGTTAAATATTCATGTATAATGGTTGTCAGCTCACTTCTCACACAGGAAACACCTTGATCAAATACTTGCTTGTATTCCGGATAATTCATAAACCCTCCAGGTAACACCAAAGTAAAAGAAATTATGGGCAGTTGATATTTTTCAATCAACTGCTCTTGGGTTCGATATCTGTGTTCTTTGGCTTGGAGAATTTTTTCTTTCAGATTATCCATTTAATTTACACCTCTTATGACATCTATTACTGTCCCATCACGGTATTCGATAATTCCCACTATATCATCAGTGAACTCAATGGGTTCCGGTTTTCCTGCCAACCCTTCGGCTATCTCTTTTAGATCATGAATAGACATAACATTTAGCCCGGCTTCTGTAAATCTTTCTTGTAAATCAGGTCTGTTAGGATTTACTGCTACTCCACGTTCTGTAACAACTGCATCCACCGAATCTCCAGGTGTGATTACATTGGTAACTTCATCTACAACTATTGGCAGTCTCCCTCTTAGTAAAGGTGCTACAACAATTGCCAAATCGGCTCCTGCCGCAGTGTCGCTATGTCCGCCTGAAGCTCCCATGATCACTCCATTGGATCCGGTAATCACATTGATATTGAAATTAACATCTATTTCAGTAGCACTCAACATCATGACATCCAAGAGATTAGTTGCACAACCTTTATTGTGTGGAGAAGCATAATATCCGGATGACATCTCCATATGATTTGGATTGTTTCTCAGTGATTCCACAGCTTTTAAGTCAAAGCACTGCACATCAAGAAGAGATTTAAACAACCCTTCTTCCAGCATCTCCACCAAGTATCCGGTGATCCCTCCAGTGGCAAA
>CAZKUS010000497.1:0-1729 GCA_964556025.1 uncultured Clostridia bacterium
ATTAAATCTCCGGAAATTAGGAAAGTTGCCTGTTAATATTTTTATGTTAATTGCTGGATTAATTTGGTTTATACCAACATTTGGTCTGTTTATTCAGTCTCTTAGAAGAGGACCCGATATTGGTCAAACTGGTTGGTGGACTGTTATTGACGATATTCAATCACTGTCGTTAGAATCTTATATACGTTTGATTCAAGAACCAGGTATGTTTAGAGCCTTTTTAAACACTTTCAGGATTGCTGTTCCTACAACAATTTTTGTTGTTTTATTGGCAGCAGCTGCAGGTTATGCACTTTCTTGGATTTCCTTTAAAGGAAATGATACAATATTTCTGGTAATTGTAGGACTTATGGTGGTACCTACACAAATGGCTTTTATTCCTGTGGCCAATATTTATGGTACATTTGGGATATTTGGTTCGGTTTATGGGGTCATATTATTTCACATAACTTTCGGCTTGCCATTTGCTGTCTTTTTATTACGAAACTTTTTTATAGGAATTCCACGAGAACTACTAGATGCTGCGTTTGTTGATGGAGCCAGTCATTTTACTATTTTCTTTAAAATAATTTTACCATTAGCCAAACCGGCTCTGGCTTCAATTACAATTCTCCAGTTTTTATGGACATGGAATGACATGTTAATTGCACTTATTTTTGCCGATTCTCAATATGCCCCCTTAACTACTGCAATTTATAGTCAAATGAGAAATTTTGGTATGAACGTTGATGTTATAGCGCCAGGAGCATTTTTACAGCTTCTTGTTCCACTAATAGTATTCTTTGCTTTCCAGCGTTATTTTGTTCAAGGTATGCTAGGAGGATCAGTTGATTAAACTATAATGGAGGAATAACATGAAAGTAATGAGCTGCAATTTACGTTATGATAATCCTTCGGATGGTGAAAATTCCTGGAGGAACAGATCACATATAATGAAAAAGATATGGGATGAAAATACTCCAGATGTAATTGGAATCCAAGAAGGGCTTCCTCACCAAATTGAGGAATTGAAAAAAGAATTTAATAATACGTATGAATATATAGGTGAAGGTAGAGAACGGGATTATCAAGGGGAGCAAGTCGGGATATTTTTTAAAAGCAAAAAGTTCAATTTGCTTGACTTTGGTCATTTTTGGTTGTCTAAAACCCCCAATGTGCCAGGGAGTAAAGATTTTAATAGTAATGTTCCTAGAATGGTTTCTTGGTTGCTGCTGTCAAATGAAAAAATCCGAAATTCCCTGTTATTTTTGAACACTCATCTAGATAATGAAAGTAAAATAGCCAGAGAATGGAGTATAGATATTATCACAGAATTTCTACAAAATAACTATTTAGACCGAGATGGTGTTGTTATAACAGGAGATTTTAATGAAAAGCCTAATTCTAGAATTATTAATGAATTCATCCAAAGAAATAATCTGGTAAATTCACTTGACCGTTGTGTAAATGGACATAAAAAGACATATCATGGGTTTTCTGGTGATGGCTCAATAACAGTTGATTACATTTTTTGCAGCCAAAATTTAAGCATTAATAAATGCAAAATAATTACAGATAGTGTTAACGGAAATTTTCCTTCGGATCATTTTCCCATTTATAGTATTCTTAAAATTTGAGTACAGTAAAATGAAAATGATCTCTACCATATCTAAAGTAGTTTCGAAGCTGTAACACAAAATAAATTTGTCTCTTCGCTGTTTAGTGTGGGTATTTTGCAATAGATCCCCTA
>CAZKUS010000498.1:0-1727 GCA_964556025.1 uncultured Clostridia bacterium
TTTTTACCATCTTTATCCCCCCTAGAGATAAAATGACCTTAAATTATTCAAACAACAACCAATCTAATATAATAAATCAATTTAAAAAACCCCTCCATCCACAAAGGACGGAAGGGTTTATTCCGCGGTACCACCTTATTTCTCCGTACTTACAACACAGTTATGGTACGGAGCCCTCTATCTCTTAACGGTTGAAAACCGGATAACCCTACTACATTTCAGGTTACCATCTCCCGGGCGACCTTCAACAGGATCACCTCAGAGTGCTTTCAGCCTGTGGCACTCCTCTCTGTCAAGGCTTTACCTGTCTACTCCTCCCGCTCAAGGATGTTATAGCCGAATCTTTATATCAAGTACTATTTTCTAAAGTTATTTATATCATACAAAGGGGCACGCCCTTTGTCAATAGTCTACCCAGAATAATTCCAATTAATCCCTCTAAAATAAAGCCCAGTTTAAGTTGAGTGTGTATAGCAATAACAGTATAACAGCGCCTAAAATAAAGATGGTTTTGAATCTAATCAGGCATGTGATTGATTTTCTCTTTCAACTCTTCCCAGGACTGAATAGTTCTTGCCGGCGGTAAAGAATTTATAAAATGTTTCCCATAAGATTTATTTACTACTCTAGCATCGAATAACACAAAAATTCCATAGTCGGTATTATGTCTAATCAGTCTGCCAAATCCTTGTTTAACAGCTAGTACAGACTCAGGTAATGTGTAACTCATAAAACTGTTCTTACCTTCTTCTTCTAATCGCTCTATCCTGGCTTTCATCAGAGGCGTATCAGGCACTGGAAAAGGCAGCTTATCCATGACAACGATTTGAAGTGATTTACCTTGAATATCAACCCCTTCCCTAAAACTGTTCGTTGCTAATAAGACAGAACTAGGATCTTCACGAAACCATGTCAACAATTCTCGCTTGGGATGAACTCCTTGACATAATACTTCATATGGAATTCGATCTCTTAGGCTCTCGTAAACTTTTTGCAGTACCTGATAACTAGTGAACAGCACCATCGTTCGTCCTTTAGCCAATGTGATGATCTCTTCTAAACTGTTAATCAATCGTTCTTGGTATTCGTCAGTTCTTGGGTATGGGAAATTTTTCGGTATAAAAATATAAGCCTGCTTTTCGTAGTTAAAAGGAGACTCGATTTTTAGGGCAGCGGCTTCATTATCTAAGCCCAAGCGATCTTTAAAATAAGAAAAATCACCGTTAACAGATAATGTGGCTGATGTCATCACAATTCTGTCCAACTGCTCAAATAAATGTTCCCGAAGTTGATGTCTAACTAACACAGGATTAGAAGCTAATACCACATCAGGAGTTTTTAAATTGACCCAAGACACAAACTCATCATTAGTTAAATCTAGAATCAAATCCAGATCGGTTACAACTTTATTCAGACGGAAGGCTAACATTCTCGGATATTCTGGATTATCCATTTCTTCAAATAGTAATTCCTCAACATGCTGCAGCAATTTCCATAATTTATTGCGAAATTCATGTAAAGCTACCGTTGAATCAAGTTCCCTCAATAAGTAATCTTTGTTTTTATAGTCCATTAAATAATTAAAGACTTTAATGGCATTTGATTCTACTTCTCTTATCAGCTTTTCCTGAGCTTCAAGTCTAGATTTTATATAGTTACTCACTTCTTTCAATAACTTTATAACTTTAGAATAACTCACTTCACTGCCCATTGCTTTGGCCGCCGTA
>CAZKUS010000499.1:0-1724 GCA_964556025.1 uncultured Clostridia bacterium
CAAGCCACTTTTGAAAACAGAAGAAAAGTCAATTCTGGTACACTTATTATCACTTAGTTGGAATATTTATACATAAAGATGAAATTAATAAGAACAAATTTCCCGACATTTATTGACTAACTAAACGGGGGATTTTCAGTAGAAAGCAAAAGTTAATACCTCTTAATTAATAATAATTTTTAGTTCTTCAGCATTTGAACCTGAACCACCATGATGTACAACTAAAGACTGTTATATTTTATCAAGTTCGTAAAAAATATTATTAATGAACAGTCTTCGCTTCATCTATTTTTTGAAGATAAGAATACGCGACTCCAATAATTAAACCAAAGATTCCAGAGTTAATCGTTGTTGATACTGAGGTTCTCAGAGTAATAATTTCTATTATACCAGGAGCCGCCAAGTTTGTTGTTAGAAGGTACCATAGGTACCAAACAATTGATCCATATAATATTGCTTTAATATATATATATTTATTACCAATTAGCAAAGTCAAGTAAGCAAATATAGCTCCAAAAACAGCGGTAAAAACAATGTTAGTAATAGTTAACCAGGCTATTTCACTAGTCATTAAAGGAAGTCTTCCGAATATAAGAAGAGAGCTATAATGATAATATATATATTCTGTTAGTCCCAAAGCATACTGTATAAAACCTAATAAATTAGCTATTACGCCCGCTACTGCTCCGGCAATAAGTCCATTAGTGAATCTATCCTTCAAATTTCCATCTCCTTTCTATAACTGGTGATATTTATTTGGTATAATTATTATTTTATATTATAGTAATTTTATTCAAAAAGACAATCGTGAATGGATTGTTTTTATGGATACATACAAGAAGCTATTGATACTTCTGAAGAAGGGGAAATGTTAATTGTGGAACCGGGTACCTACGAAGAAAACATTAATTTTAAGGGTAAAAATATTTCTCTTACCAGCACTGATCCTGAGAAAGACGAAGTTGTTTAGGAGACTGTTATTGAAAATCGTCACGCACTCTCGTGACTAGAGTCATGAGAGGTTCACAAAATTGTAGATATTATAAATAAGACCGACTGAATATCACCCATAAGGGTGATATTTTTTTGGGCTGAAGATGTTACATTATAATAAAACAAAAGTCTTAAAAAAAGGAAGGGAGGGAGGTTTACATCATTATTTGTAAAGGCATAAACAATAAAATTTATTTTTGAAAGGGTGGTAAAATGTATAAAAAAATATCACTTATGTTGTTCATCCTTTTATTTACATTTAGTGTAGTGGGAATATCATTAACAGAAAGTGTCCAGGGTGAGAGTAGTGAAGCTGGGTGGCATTTGATTGAAAGTAAACTTGATAAACCGGAGAATATGACTACTGAAAGCGGCATACTTGCATCAGATGAAGAACATATAACCTACACGGAAATAAAAAATGATGAAGAAGGCGATTTTTTGGTCCGCTGTCATCGTCACTGGACTCCTGAATTTCATGGTGGCAGCACTATTTTTGAACGCTTGGTAAATTATAGCTGGGAAAGGCCAGATGAATTCATTGCCCCGGGAGAAGTTGCATCAGTAACTGCATCTACTCATATCAAATACCTGGATCAGGGATCACCTAGAATTCGAGCTTTGGCAACACACAGTCCACAATCTACAGACCTTGAGAAGCCAGAAGATGTGCAATTTGGAGGTTGGGACAATATGACTCCTGATGGCCCAGATGATAACTGGCATACAAT
>CAZKUS010000500.1:0-1721 GCA_964556025.1 uncultured Clostridia bacterium
AATTATTAGCTGTACAGTAGGGGCGTTACTTTTCATGATTAATTGGGGATAGTTAATTTTAATAGTAGTGGCACTGAAGAGTGATTTTAAGGATAAAGCCAAAAAGCGATGGAACAGGTGATTAATTTATATAAATGAATATGGATTACTTTTCACCCTCTCTATCGTCTAAATAAGAACCAAAGACAATAATTTAGATGTAGAGGGGGGGTATTTTATGAACTTTTTGAGTCAATTTAGTAAACATGCTGATTCAGGTAGTAAGTCACAAATTAACAAAGTTTTCATGATACTAGCTCTTGTGTTAACGTTATCTTTACTTTTAACAGCATGTGCCCAAGAAGAAGAAATGGCTGAGCCAGATGCAGTCGAAGAAACCGAAGATGCAGGTAGAGATTCTACCTATGCCGATGAAAAAGAAATGGCCGAACAATCAGAAGTAGGGGAAACTAGCGAAGAAGATATTAAAGAAGAAACTAATCAACAGTTAATTTTGAATGGTACTATAGATATAACTGTTCAAGATGTTGATGACATTAGAGAAGAAGTAAATGAGTATTTAGACGGAATTGATGGTTATATTGAAAATTCAAGTTTTCGAACAAGAGAAGATGATATTGTAGTAGGTGACCTTACTGTTCGAGTGCCCCAGGATGTGTTTGAAGATACCATGAGCTTTTTGGAAGATTTAGGTGAAGTGGATTCTAGAGATACTTCTAGTGAAGATGTAACTATGGAATATGTAGATTTAGAAGCACGGCTTAATAATTTGGAAAGACAAGAGGAAAGGTATTTAGAAATTTTAGATGAAGCTGAAGATATAGATGATGTACTATCAGTGGAAGAAGAACTGACAAGAGTTAGAGAAGAGATCGAGACTCTTACTGCGCGATTAGAAAGTCTTCAAAATCAGATTAGTTATTCGACAATTGATATTCAAATTACAGAAGAAGAAGCAGTTGAAGCTCAAGTTGAAGCTGAAGGTTTAGAGGGATTATGGGAGAGAATGTCTGCTGCATTTACTGGTAGTATTGATGGTGTAATTACGGGTGTTACTAACTTACTTGTATTTTTATCGGGCGCATTTCCATATCTGGTTGTATTAGGAATCTTAGGAATAGTTGGTCATAAATTAGGAATTCCATGGAAAAGCATTATTAAGAAACCATCTAAAGATGAAAATCACTAAAATCAAGAGTATTAAGGACTTTGACGCAGGAATTAACATGAGATATCATGTCAATTGAGAAGATAAACTTGCAATTAATTCTCATCTTTGTTATAAGTAATACTATATGAATTTAAAAGGTGGGAAAACAATAAATGCTTTTGCAATCTCATATTTATCTGGGTAATCAGTTAAGTAGGTTGATTGATACTAAGTATATAAAATATTTTGTCATGGGGAATGTTACTCCTGATATGGCACCAGAACACAAAATTAAAAAACACGAGTACTATTATTTAAAAGACTGGTTCTTAAATTATGTGGATAATACTATGGAAATGAAACTAGGTGATAAGAAACTTGCTTATTACAGATTAGGAGTAGTGACTCATTATTTGGCTGATTTCTTTTGTAGAGCACATAATGACGCCTCGATTAAAAAGCGGTATGTGAAACACTTTTCGTACGAAAAAAGGTTGCACGATGATTTAAAGAAATGTAATCCCGTCCAGGATGTTTCGTTATCAATCCCGCTTTTTAATATCGACACTTT
>CAZKUS010000501.1:0-1716 GCA_964556025.1 uncultured Clostridia bacterium
TCTGAAGATGAAATGCCCACAAGTGGTGAAGATCTGTTTGATGAGGAATGGAGTGATGTAGAAAGCGGTTATGCAATTACCCGTGGTGGCAATAGTGGTATGATTGGTCATGTATCAGCACTTCGACATGAATGGGGAGATGAAAAAACCTCTGAATGGATAGAATCGATCAGAGAAGATGCCGACGGTATTTACGAAGGACACAGTGATGTTAGAAGGGCTGTGGGATCAGGAGAACACGCCTTTGGTTTAGTAAATAACTACTATTTTCATCAACAATTAATAGAACCGGAACATGATAATGTAGGTTTTATCTACTTAGATCAAGGGGATGATGAGATGGGAACAGTGGCCAATGCCGCTGGAGTTGGATTAGTTAATGATGCCCCTAATGAAGAAAATGCTCGTAAATTTTTAGAGTGGCAGCTAGAAGAGGAGAATCAAGTTGAGTTTGTAGGAGAATCTTTGGAGTTACTGATTAACTCCGAGTATGGTGTTGAATATCCAGAAGAGGTAGAACCTCACATAGTTGAAACCGACGAATTAAAAATTCAGGATATGCCCATTAAAGAATTGGGTGATTATTATGAAGACACTACTAAATTAATTGAAGAATCTGGATTGGATCTAGAATTAAGATAAAGTTGAGTCGATTTTGTTCCTTTGTTAGGAGAGATTGATATGATGATAGCTTGGTTTCAGCGGAAATGGCTGACTATTTGGAGGGGAAACCCGCCGGGGTTTCCGCTCTTATTTTTAAGTTTAGCTATTTCTTTGCTAATGATAGTTCCTATAATTTATGTTGTTTGGCAATCTATTTCAGCTGGTGCCGATAGTTGGATGCGGCTACTAGATGAGCGTATACCTGGTTTGCTGTGGAATACTTTGTCACTGACCGTTGCTGTCACCTTTGCAGCAGTGATTTTAGGTGTATCCCTGGCCTGGATAGTCGTAAGAACAGATCTTCCGGGAAAAAAATTATGGCGCTGGTTATTAGCATTACCCTTGGTAATACCCCCGTATGTAGGGGCGGTTACTTTCATAATTGTATTTGGCCCCAGTGGTTGGCTGCAGGAATTTTGGGCTGATTCAAGTATTTTGACTGACTTAATTGGGACTTATTCATTTAATATTTACTCTTTTGCTGGGGTCTTTTTGGTAATGACTTTATTTACCTATCCCTATGTGTTTTTGATTAGCAGTGCTTCCCTGGGCAAAATGAACCGAAATTACGAGGAAGTGGCAAGATCTCAGGGCATGGGATCCTGGGAAATTTTCAGGAAAGTGAATCTTCCTTTACTGCGTCCTGCCATCGGTGCAGGAGCAATATTGGTTTCTTTGTACGTGTTGTCTGACTTTGGTGCCATATCTATGCTCAGATATGTGACATTTACAGCTGCAATCTATTTTCAAAGGGCAGGGTTTGATACTGCTTCAGCCTCGGTACTCAGTTTAGTACTGATTTTATTGACAGTAGCCATAATGTGGTTGGAGTCTAAGTCGAAACGGAAAAATAAATTTTATCAAACCTCCAACAGCTTTAGAACACCGATTACACTGTCACTAGGTAAATGGAAGCCCCTGGCTTTACTTTATGTAATCACTGTATTTAGCTTTTCTGTATTGATACCTGTATCTGTATTAATTTATTGGTCAAGTATAGGAGTGCGCATGGGAGCTTTAGATGCAGATTTCATTGAATACACTGTAAATAGT
>CAZKUS010000502.1:0-1714 GCA_964556025.1 uncultured Clostridia bacterium
CTCTTCAATCTCCTCTTGAACTTCTAGTTCCTCCTGTACTTCTACATCCTCTTGTGCCGTAGTGGAGTTGAATCCAACCAACACCACAAAAGATAATACTGTACTGAGAAATATTATCGGTAATTTTTTCATTCTACCAGCCTCCCGGTTTCAATTAATCTCTCAAACATATGAGCTGCATCATCTAGAGTCACTTGTTCATTGGGAGCAAATTGTTCATTTGCATCCGAAAACAGATTTAGTCCTGCTGCCACAGCTGCATAATCAGCCTGTTCTTCGCTCAATTCTTGACTATCTTGCAAATGATCTATATTGAAGTCAATATTGGAACGGGCAACTTCTCCTAATCCCATAGCTTCTAGGGCTATTTTAGTCATATCTAAGCGACTTAAGTCTCCATCGGGGTTAAAGTCCAAATCAAGCTGTTCAGAAATTATTCCTCTTTCATCTAAGGCTGTAATGTATTCGTAATCTGCATGGTCCTCACCAATATCCCAGTCTAACTCTGGTTCCGAAACGTGCCTATCGGCCGGTGTGCGAGCATCTAGTAGAGAATAAAATAACCTAGCCACTTCTCCTCCGGTTATTCCCTCACTGCCCGACAGCTCACCATCACGGGGAGGCAAGACAGCCATTACAGATAAGCGTTCTAAGGTCTCTGGATATTCTGAATCCCGTATTTCAGGGTATTGATACTCTTCTCCGTGTCTTGATTCTAGCAATTCACCGCTAGAAGCATCTATTCCTGTATAAGAAGGATTGTCAAACTGGTAAATCATGTCCTCCTGATCGAATTTCGGGTGAACATCAGTTTCTTCTAGGTAGTTTTCCACTGCTTCAGTTTCATCGACTATTTCATCGGGTTTGTCAATATAGTCATCCATTATGGGGGAGCTGATCCTGAACTCGTAGAGCTCTCCCGATTCTGCACAAACGTCCATACTCACATTACTTCTTGTGTATTCAAGCCCATAAGCTGTCATAGTAAATGTCAAAGAATATTTATCATCTTGAGTAGATGTATAGAGTATGGTTTCAAAATTTACATAGTCCACAAATTCAGGAGTCAGCTTTTTCATGTATTCTTGAGCCAACTCCCCTGCAGTTTCTGATTCTTCACCTTCCTCTATCTCTTCTGCCAGTTCGCTTGTATCTACTTCTTCCAATGGAAGTCCTTGATCACTCATACTGGGGACTTGAATTTCACCAATATAGCTGTAATCCTCTTCAATATTTACTTCAAATTCCAATTCTGATTCTTCTGATTCGAAGTCAAATCTTATAAAGTTTTGGGAATGTATATCTGAACTTATACCTGATCCGCCACTATAAGATAGCTCACCTTCGAAATCCCATTCAGACAGGTATTCTTCAACACGCCGCTCTGCCTCTTCATCAGTCAAAGATTCATCAAGGGGCTCTAAATTCAGAGCACCGGCGTCTTCATCAAAATCGGTGTGTTCTTGTTCCACTTCCTTTTCAGATATAGAATCATGGTCATCATCCAAATATTCTCCTGTTTCCGCGTCTACTAGCACATCGTATCCAACGACTGGAGTGTGCGTTAATATAATCTCATCATCTTTTGATTCTAATTCCAATTTAGCTCCAGCCGAAATAAAGGCCTCCTCTGCTTGTTCTTGCGAAATTGTTTCTTCTGGCATTTGAAAATCCAGCTCTTCTTCATAATTGTTAGTATATTGGTCAATATCTC
>CAZKUS010000503.1:0-1712 GCA_964556025.1 uncultured Clostridia bacterium
CTTCAGCTGGTCGTGTAAAGGATGTATTGTATCAAGGTAGTGAGGGAGAACAGGTGTTATTTGGTGACGAAAATCGCGGGCCATTTGGTTTGCGAAGTAGTAAATTTGAAATTGAATCAACTCAAGATGATACTGAAATTAACATTAAATCCGGTGAAGGAGAGAAAACCAGTTTTTTAGAAGGTGAAGAACTTTATGCAGTCAATGGAAGCTCTGAGGTCAGTAAAGTAGCAGAAAATGAGGATAGATATTTTATCAAAAGTTCAGACAGAACAAGACAGGTTAGTGATTCTTTAGAATTTATTTTCACTGGCTATGGATTTGGCCATGGATTGGGAATGTCTCAATGGGGAGCTCACGGTATGGCTGAAGAAGGTTATAATTATAAAGCAATTTTAAGCTATTATTACCCTGATAATATTTCGATACATTAAAAGAATAGGACGGGATAAATTTTGAAATTACAAGAATTTGATTACGAACTTCCAGAAGAACTAATAGCTCAAAAACCTCTTGAAAACAGAGCTGATTCGCGTTTAATGGTAGTAGGGACGGATACAGGAAAAATAAATCATAGTTGGTTTAAAAATATATCTGAGTATGTAAAACCTGGTGATGTATTTGTTTTAAATAATAGCCGAGTAATACCTGCGAGACTATTTGGGAGAAAAAAAGATACCGGTGGTAAATTAGAGATGGTTTTGCTCCATCCAACTTCTAAAGAAAATCAATGGGAAGTCCTAGTCAAACCTGGGAAACGTGCTAAAATAGGTACAGTGTTTGAGTTCGGTGAGGGGCTTTTAGAAGCAGTTATTGTAGATACTACACCGCAGGGAGGTAGAATTGTTGAATTTCATTACCAAGGGGATTTCAGTGAACTGTTAGATCAACTCGGTAAGATGCCTTTGCCTCCGTATATTAAAGAAGAATTAGATGAACCAGATAGATATCAGACTGTATATGCTAAAAATGATGGTTCTGTAGCTGCACCGACAGCAGGACTTCATTTTACATCTGAAATTATACAGGATATTGTTTCTCGGGGTGGTAAAGTTGTGGAATTGACATTACATGTAGGTTTAGGTACTTTCCGTCCTGTAGAAGCAGAAGATATTGAAGAACATGATATGCACGCAGAATACTATCATTTATCTGAGGAAACTGCTGAAATTATAAATGAAGCAAAAAGAAAAGGTGGTAGAGTCATTGCAGTTGGGACCACAGTAGTCAGGACATTGGAAACATGTAAAAGTTCAACAAAAGAATCTATGGTAGAGCCTGGGAAGGGATGGACTGATATTTTTATCTATCCTGGATATAAATTTCAGATAGTAGATGCAATGTTAACTAATTTTCATTTACCAAAATCAACTTTACTTATGTTGGTATCTGCTTTTGCAGGTAAGGATTTAATCATGTCTGCCTATAATGAAGCTATTAAAGAAAGATACCGCTTTTTTAGTTTTGGTGACGCAATGTTAATTGAGTAGCTGTCATTGATCTTTTGGCTGTATAAAGTGAAGTATTTTACTAGGTAGGTGACTAATTTGAGTATATCATATCAATTGTTGCACAATTCCTCTGACTCTAAAGCTAGAGTAGGTAAAATTTATACTAATCGCGGAGAAATTACTACTCCGGTTTTTATGCCAGTAGGTACTAAAGCGACGGTTAAAACTATGGCTCCTGAGGAATTAAAAGAATTGGGGGCT
>CAZKUS010000504.1:0-1711 GCA_964556025.1 uncultured Clostridia bacterium
ACATTGTATTTAGCTATTTGGTATGCACCAAACAATAAAAAGTACAAAATAATAATGTATTGAAAAACACTTGCCGAATCCTGAACAGCGATATAAAAAAGTGATGGTGCAACACCAAAAGACAAATAATCGCTCAAGGAATCTAATTCTTTACCTATAATACTAGATACATTGTACTTTCGCGACAACCTACCGTCAATTCCATCAAAAAATAATGCCAAAATAATAAAGGTTAAAGCCACTCGGTGATAACCATTTAACATAAATGTCATGGCTACAAAACCAAGTGAAAGGTTGGCAAAAGTAAAGATAGACGGTATCCATTTCTCCAAACTCGACATGACTATTCCTCCAATTATATCATTTTGCTGATTACTGTTTAGTTCAGGTCAGTCGTAATTGCATATAAAGTTGCTTATAAGGTAGTAATAAGAGATCCGATAACAGTATAGTATATAATTACCACTTATTAGTATTCGCCATAATCATTAAAATAACCTTTCACCAGTTCTATTTTTTTATTCTATTTTTTATTCTATCTTTTTATATTATTACAAGCTTAGCTTGTAATATCCTAATTAATTTAAATCTTTGGCAAAATCAACTAACTTTTTTGACATTTCTTCAACATCCCTGACAGTCTCAGAAATTGCTTGAATTTCATGTGCTTGATCATTAACTACTTTTTCAATATTTTCAACTCTTTTTTGAACATCTGTTTCACTATTTTTTACAGTGTTTATCAAATCTTCAATTTGCTTTAAAGATTTAGTAGTATTGTCAGCTAATTTCCTGATTTCTTTTGCTACTACACCAAATCCTTTCCCTTGATCTCCAATTCTTGCTGCTTCTATAGCAGCATTTAATCCAAGTAAATTAGTTTGATCTGTTACTCCTTTTACCACTTTTAAGATTTCATCCGTCTCTTTGACACTGGCATTAAGATCACCTGTATATTCTTTAAGTTCATTCCCTGTACTGGCTAACTCTTGTGATTCTGCCGATAGTGTTTCTATAGCTTCAGTTATCTTGGAAACTGATTGAGAAAGTTCTGAAGACATTTTATGAATTTCCTCTTGTTTTTCTAAGCTCTTAGTGACTGAAATACTACCAGCAACATTAGATTGCTCATCCTTTATTGGAATCCCAACGCCTACATAAGGAAAACCGAACTGTTTACTGTCAACTTTGCTAGTGACTCTCTCATCTTGTTCAATAGCTTTCAAAACTAAAGTACCCTTAGGTACATCGTCACCTTGCCTTACTCCGTGATCAATTGTTTCCCCCGGAATATAAGCTAGGTAAGTATAGGTTTCAGCATCAACTACAGTTACTGCCGCATCATCCATCATCAAATCCTGTAATTGTGGCGCAATATTTACAAAACAGTCCATAACACTTGTACAAGTCATAAAATTTACCTCCTATTTTGGTTACTATTTTACATGAAAAAAAATTTTGGAAACTTCGTCGCATCATTTATCACAGCTTGGAGTACAATAAGACAAGGTTAGAAGCACCACTCCCACCTAGGTTAAATGTCAGAGCTTTATTAGGATTTTCTACTTGTACACCTATGGCCTCTCCAATAAGCTGACGATACGCAAGTACTGCCATAGAAACACCTGTAGCTCCCACAGGATGACCTTTGGCTTTTAACCCACCAGATAAGTTAACCGGCAAGTCACCATCAGCTTCTACTATACCCTTG
>CAZKUS010000505.1:0-1708 GCA_964556025.1 uncultured Clostridia bacterium
TGGTCAGTCATTATACAGTGATTTTTTTTCTAATTTAATCGATTTTTATCAATATGGATTTTAAATGACATTTCGCAGGATTTTTATATTCTCTGTTGAAGTTTAATTTTAGTTGATATTAATTAATTATTTTGGCTGTGTTAAAGTTGACTGTTGATAGCAATAAAATTATTAATTGAAAAAATTATGATGATTTTTACAAGGAGTTTATGCCTATGGAAAAAACTATTCGCGAATTCATTTACTATTTGAATGTGGAGCGAGGCTTATCTGAAAACACTCTTAATTCTTATTCTCGTGATCTTAAAAATTTCTTAGATTTTATTCAAGATCAAAATGTCAGTAAATGGAATGATGTCAAAAGAACTCATATTATGAAGTATTTAATCCACATGCGCAATAGTGGGAAAGCTGCTTCAACTATAACTAGGAATATTGCTTCAGTTCGTTCATTTTTTCAGTTTCTCATACAAGAAGGAATGATTTCTGAAAATCCCTCTACCGACTTAGAAACACCCAAGCAGGAGAAAAAGTTACCTGAAATTTTAACACCTGATGAAGTGGACAAACTGTTGAGCAAACCGAATACCACAGATTTTAGAGGGAAACGAGATAAAGCTATGTTAGAACTTCTATATGCTTCTGGAATGAGGGTTAGTGAACTAATAAATTTAAATGTGGAACATATAGATACTCAAAATGGGTACATATTGTGTCGAGGAAAGGGAGAAAAAGAACGAATAGTTCCTTTAGGTAAATTAGCTATCTCATCAGTAACTGACTATCTTACTAAAAGTCGACCACAGATGAGAAAAGATCTTTCAGAACCTTCCCTATTTCTTAATCATCATGGAAGACGTTTATCACGACAAGGTTTTTGGAAAATATTAAAGAAATATGCAGAGAAGATTGGAATAAAGAACAAAATTACACCTCATACGCTTAGGCATTCATTTGCAACACATCTGTTAGAGAATGGAGCTGATTTACGTGCTGTGCAGGAAATGTTAGGACACTCTGACATATCTACCACTCAAATATACACACAACTGACTAAGCAACGATTAAAAGATGTATACTCAAAATCTCATCCCAGGGCATAATAATATATAGTGACATGCTATAAACTTTAAGACGCTTTTATATTCTATTGTTATCAACATTCAACTTAAACTGAGCCAACTTTAAAATATAATTGGACCTTGGAATGAGAAAGGAGGTTGAACAATATGACAAGTATAAATAGGGTGATTGTAATTATACTCGACAGTGTGGGTGTAGGTGAACTACCTGATGCTCATAAATACGGTGATAAAGGAAGTTATACTTTAAAACATATCGCCAATAATGTTTCAAATTTTTCACTACCTAACTTACAAAATTTGGGTTTAGGAAATATAGTTGACTTTCCCGGCATGGAAGCTATTGAACATCCTATGGGTTGTTTTGGTAAAATGGGAGAACAGTCTCCAGGAAAAGATACTACTACAGGGCATTGGGAATTAGCTGGCAATATTTTATCCCATCCTTTTCCAGTTTATCCAGAAGGATTTCCTAAAGAGATAATAGATACTTTCGAAAAACGGATAGGTAAACAAACTTTAGGTAATTACCCTGCCTCGGGCACTGAAATAATTAAAGAGTTGGGTAAGAACATGTCAATACAGGACAACCAATTGTTTATACTTCTGCAGATAGTGTCTTTCAA
>CAZKUS010000506.1:0-1702 GCA_964556025.1 uncultured Clostridia bacterium
GCATAGATGGCCCAAGGGTGTAGCCCCCAATGAAAGAAAGTGGTGGCCATAGCTGATTGATCGGCGCCTCCCCCTGGAAAGATAGGAGGTGATTCAACAAAATGCTGGAGAGGTTCTCCAACAGCCCAAAACATAAGGCCAATTCCCATCCCAGCAGAAATAAGCATGGAATACCAGGCAAAATTAGAAAATTCAGGTTCGCTATTCAGACCGCCTATTTTGACATTGCCCAATTTGGAAAATGCTAGGTATAAGCACACCAAAATAAAAAAGTTACTGGACATAATAAAAACCCAATCGAATCTCGTGACAATTGTCTCATTGAGCTGCATAAAAACTTCATTGGCATGGTCTAAATTAAATAATGCGTATAAAGCAAAGATTAAGATGAAAATTCCGCTGGCTAAAGATACCGTAGGGTTAATATCAAACCCGTGTTTCGTATAATTCCTTTGATACAACTTCTTTTCTAGTTCTCGTTTACTCACCTCAGGTTGTTCCATAGAGTATCACAAAATCCTTTCTTTAAAAGATTTTAAGTAATTATTCTTATTCACTATTAAAACACAACCATTTAGGATTATATTTTATAGTTAGAATCATGTCAAGAAATTCATCGATTAGACAAGAAAAAACATTTTTTGTCTATACCAAAGTTTATCAATCATTTAACAAGAATAATTTGTAATAAATGGTGCGTGAAATTTTGTAAACAATAAGGTTAGAGAAAAAACTAACTAGCATTTTTGATTTGTTAGTTGTTTATTGGTCGTATTTTAGTTAACATTGATACCTGGCCCTGTAGGAGTGATTCCAAAACTATGAGCACAGACCACTTAAAAAATCAATCCAGCCTCACGATGAAGTGGATAAAGAAAAAGTTGAACAGCAGTTGTTTAGCAGAAATGTACAGAAATTCGGTTTTGACTTGAATCCTATTGTCTTTATCGGTTCGGGTATAATAATTATAATTTTTTCAGTTTATGCGCTTATAAACTTAGACAGAGCCAATAAACTCATAAATTTATTAAACGATTATATTGTTACAACATTTAATTGGGTGTTTATATTATCAAGTGTTTTTTTTATTTCATAACCTCATCAGATTCGGGTTCTCTGGTTATTAGTAAAATTACTTCCAGCGGAAAAATGGATACATCGGCTACACAAAGAGCTTTTTGGGCAATTTTAGAAGGCCTTTTGGCGGCCGTGTTGTTATTGATAGGCGGAGAAAAAGCCCTCCTCGCACTGCAGACAGCAGTCATTAGCACAGGGCTTCCCTTTGCAGTGATGCTAGTAGCAATGGCCTTTGCGCTAATTAAAGGAATTGAAGAAACAAGTAGAAGGCAAAAACGCAAGCACCAGGAACGCAAGTTGAAAAAAATCATGGAGGATCAGGATTTTTTTTAAAACACATTGCCCTGTGAACAAAATGAAATCCAATCTAATCAACAATTGACATAAGATTACCCAATTAACCATTTTTGTCAGGATGGTATTTATAAAAACCGATCAACAAAATAATAATACTGGCCCAAAAAAATACCATTGACCCCAGTTGGATAAAGCTAGTTAAATATCCTATTTGATACGGACCGAGGGCATCTAAAACGAAGTCCTGCATAACTAAAAGGGTAGGGATATGAGACAGTAATTCAGATACTCCCAATAGCACAAAAAAATAAAATCCTGTTCTAAATAT
>CAZKUS010000507.1:0-1692 GCA_964556025.1 uncultured Clostridia bacterium
AGATGAAGCAGTAGACTATACAGACTTTGGAGACTATGATCTTACAGCAGACCCTGACGATGGTACAGGTCTAACAGTAGATGACCACGACGAAACGACAGTTACAATCTCTCATGAAGATGTAGAAGATGCTGAGACAGACGAGCTCACAGTAGTTCCCGAAACCAGCGGCAAGGTAGAGATAATAGAAGAGCTGGTAGAGAACGAAGAGGAAGTAGATGTGGAAGTATCCGACCTGGTAGAGGTAACAGGCGACAATGTTCATGTAGTTCTTCACAATAAAACTCAGGATGACGAGTTAGACACTGCTGACGGAGTAGGTGAAGAAACGATCACTATGGACGGCTTTGATGCAGCTGATATAGATTCAGACGACGAAGTAACTGCAACCATCTTTGAAGGTGGCGAAGATGGAGATAAAGAGGACAACGAGCTTGACTACGATAAAATAACAGTACAAGCAGAAGTTCCCGAACAGCCGACTGTAAATACTGGAGATTCCAGCATAGCTCCAAATGAACCTACCGAAGGTGAAACGGATGATTACACTGCCACGGTAGAGCTGGAAAATCTTGACGATGTAACTGAAGATAACAACACTGTAGAAGTAACGCTTGAAGGTTATGGTGATGAAGGAACAGACATCACTGAAACAGAGGACTTTGATGCCGGTAATAATGAAATTACCGTGAAAGTAGAAGGTGGCGACTTTGATGGAATTGAAGCACCAGGAACCAATGATTCCTACGATGTAGATGTGGACGTAACCTTGGAAGATGATGAACTAGATAACATTACAGACGAAACTATAGACACGATAGCTGTGCAGGAAGGAGCGGACTATGAAGAAGCAAGCTTTGATGAGAATGAATATAAAATTGAGGAAGATTATGGCACCTTAAAATTTGAGGATGAAACCATTGATGATGATAAAATTAAATTTAAAGGAGATTATGAAGTAGAGGAACTAATTTTTGATAATTGTGAGTTGGATGATGAATTAGAAATAAAGAGTGATGATGAAGAAGAGGTTGAAATAGGTGAGATAAAGTTTGAAGAGTTAGATATGGGTGATAATGACGATCTAAAAATTAAAGTCAAAGATGTATGCTTAACAGAAGACATGAAATTTGACGGTATAGAAGACCTGAAAGATTTTGATATAGATATAGATATAGATTTTGATGATATTGATTGTGAAGAAGGAGATGTTGATGGAAAGATAAAATTTGTTGATGAAGAAGTGGATGAGAAGATAGATATAAAAGAAAAGGAAGATGAGACATTTGAAGTTAATGATGAAATAGAAGTAGAAGTAGAAATTGAATTTGATGATTAAGTACAAGTAATATTTTAAATAGACCTGTAAATTTTTAATGACCTTAGGAGAAAATGAGGAGATGAAAGAGATAAAAGCTTATATACGAGAAAAATCGAGGGTGCGCAATTTGATATTACTGAAAATTAAACCGAACCGCTCCTTCCTTAGCCACACCACTTGTTAACGAAGGAGAAGTTTAATCAGGGGGCGAGCCCTACCGCAGGGTTTGCTCCCTGATTTTTGTCTATTTTTCCTTTTGCGAACTAACTGCAATTTGAAACAGATATTATAAAAATGAAATTTTGCCCTGCTGCTTAGTAAACGTAAGCATAAAAGTGCTTCTTTAAGACTAATCGGCGTATAGGATAACA
>CAZKUS010000508.1:0-1691 GCA_964556025.1 uncultured Clostridia bacterium
AAATATCCAGTTAAATAGTCTGTGATTAAATACATTAAACCTCTCACGACTAAAGTTAAGAGAGTGGGTGACCACTTTTCAAATTAAGGGTAGATCATGATAAAGCCCTGATCGTAGTCCACATAGGCATCAAAGGCCTCGGCAAAGAATCTAAGCGGCAGCAGTGTTCTACCATCTTCCACTGTAGGAGCCACTTGTAAATTAACCTCTTCTCCATTGACAGTAGCCGTATCTTGGTCTAGATAAAAGACTACGGTGTCATCACCGCGGTGCGCAGTAATGGACTGATCAGATTCTTCGTATTCGGTATATGCTCCCAGCATATCTCCAATAGCCCTAAAAGGTAGGAGAGTATACCCTTCTTGTACCTCGGGAGCTGCATCCAACTGTACTTCTTCACCATCGACAGTAGCTCTGGTTTCCCCTACATTCATGTAAATCTCTTCTGCATCGGCATCACTTGGCTCGTCATCGGGTTCTCCGTCATCTACCACGTACTCGATCACAATATCTTCCATTTCCGAATTGCCTTGTGTGTCCTCGGCAAAAATCTCGAACTCATTTTCCCCTTCTTCTAACTCAAGATCCAATGTCACTTCTTCGTCTGTAGGAACCAATTCTTCTTCATTGTCAACGTAAACTGTTTCGATCCCTGTTTCATCACTGATAGTTATTGTAGTAGTATCTTCATCCACCTCTTCATCGTATTGGATAAGTGGCCCGTCAGTATCCCTGCGAGCATCCAATGTGATTTCCATATCATCTTCATCGGTTTCTATTTCAAAATCCACCGACGGTGTAGAAGTGTACACCACAAAGGGAGCCATTCCATCTTCGTCAGTTTCAGTTTCGTATCCATTTTGCTCTACTTCATAACCTTCTAAAGGTTCACCAGCAGTATCCAATAGCTCCAAGTCCACATCCATATCATAGTCTCGGATGATCTCTTCTGGTTCAAAATTGGTAGTGGCCGGTTCTACGTCCATTTCTGCCAGTACTGCCCTGTCATCATCGTCATCTATTTCCGCTTCTAGTGTGACCAAAGGTTCATCTTCGTCTTCTTCACCATAAGCCAATACGGAAAAATCACCGTCATCGTCTTCCAATTCTACTGCTTCACCTTCCAAGTACTCTTCTTCATCTTCACAGTACACATAAGCGCCTTCTCCCTCAGCATATATGGCATCAAAATCTACATCGTCATCGTCAAAAGGATCGTAAAGTTCTAAGGAAAAGTCCTGTTCATAACTGTCTGTAACAGCATCAACATCAGGGGTCAGATCTATACCGATATCAACATCTACTTCTAGTTCACCGTACTCGAAGTGATCGTCAATAGCGGCATAGATGTACACCGATTCTCCAGGTAAAATATCGTCTACAGTGAACTCACCATCATCATAGTCAACATCAAAGCTGGTATCAGTGTATTCTGGTTCTTCTCTGTCTTCATCATCTACGTAAATCTCCAGATCATCTGCTTCAATCTCATCGCCGTCTTCTAAAACTTCAAATTCCATATCCTGTTCAAAACCAGCTACCAGCCCGTCCATATCAATCAGGTCTACATATAGGGTTTCCTGACCCACGATAGCCAATCCGTCCTCTAGATAAGCACCCAGGTCAAAACTTTCACCCAAAGCTGTCACTTTGACTGTCAAATCTTCAACTTCATCGTGCTCAAATTCTTC
>CAZKUS010000509.1:0-1690 GCA_964556025.1 uncultured Clostridia bacterium
CTTCAGGGTTACCAAAATTTAAGCAGTTAGTAATCCCCAGTGGTGTTGCACCAGTCACTGTCAAATTACGAGCAGCTTCACAAACTGCTATTTGGCCACCTTTATTAGGATTCAGATGTACATAACTTGAATTGCCATCTACAGTAAGAGCAATTCCTTTGTCTATCCCTTTTATTCGAATGATACTACTTCCTGATTTTGGTGGTATAATGGTATTTGTTCTGACAGTATGATCAAATTGTTGAAAAATCCAGCTTTTATCACCTAAGTTTGGAGTGTTGAGCATTTCCATTATTATTGATTCGTGTTTAAAATTCTGATTAAATAAAACTTCATTAATGTATTGGCTGATATTGGTTTTTTTAGAGTTATAATCTTGATTTTGAGTGGTTACTTTGGGTGAGTGAGAATTTCTAACATACTTTGGGGCATTGTCAGTCAAATCTTGAGGTTTTAGACTTGCAACAAGGGTGTCTCCATTATAAATTGATAATCTATTGTCTAGAGTAACTTTACCAATTTCTGCAGCATTAATCTCCCATTGATATGCCTTTGATTTAAAACTTTCGACGTATTCTTTTTTTATTACAAACAGCATTCGTTCTTGAGATTCGCTTAACATAATTTCATAAGGAGTCATATTATCTTCTCTTAGAGGTACTTGAGTAACATCTACGTAAGCACCAGTATTACTGTTACTTGCCATTTCAGAAACAGAAGATACTAAACCTCCTGCACCTAAGTCTTGTACACCTACTACTCCAGGAGACTTTATAAGTTCTAAACTTGCTTCAATTAATAACTTACCAGTGAAGGGATCTCCGACCTGAACAGAAGGTCTGTCCTCTAGATCGTCTCCTGTTAATACTTGTGAAGCAAAACTTGCCCCTAAAATTCCATCTCTGCCAGTATTAGCACCTATCAACATTAATATATTGTCATCATCTTCCATCTTTCCTTGTTGCAGGTCTTCTGTGTTTACAAGTCCTACACACATGGCATTTACTAACGGGTTTCCTTGATAAGATTTGTCGAAATAAACTTCCCCGCCAACAGTGGGAATGCCTACACAATTGCCATATCCTCCAATACCCGATACGACCCCACTAAATAGGTACCGAGACTTACTGGTGTTAGTAATACTCATATTATCTTCGTTTGTTTGTGTTTCCTGATTATCTGTTTCTGAATTTATACTCGAATCGACTTGATTGAAACCGCTTATAGGACCAAACCGCAGAGAATTTAATAAAGCCACAGGTCTAGCCCCCATAGAAAGAACATCTCTGATAATCCCTCCAACTCCTGTCATGGCTCCTTGATAAGGTTCTACTGCTGAAGGATGGTTATGACTTTCGATTTTAAATGCAAGTCCCTGACCATCACCTATACTGACGACCCCAGCATTTTCACCTGGGCCTTGTAAAACGTGTTTACTTTCTGTGGGGAAATGCTTCAAGAGAGCTTTTGAGTTTTTATAACTGCAGTGTTCACTCCACATGACTTCGAACATTCCTAATTCTATGTTATTGGGCTCTCGCTCCAATAAAGAAACAATTCTTTGATACTCTTCAGAAGTTAATGACATTTATTTCCCTCCTAAATAATCTATGATTGATTGAAATATCAGTAAACCGTCGGAGGAACCTAGTAAATTTTCGCTTGCTCTTTCAGGATGAGGCATCATTCC
>CAZKUS010000510.1:0-1689 GCA_964556025.1 uncultured Clostridia bacterium
AGACTTGTATTACCGGATCAATGTTTTCACATTAGAACTTCCGGCCCTGCGAAAAAGAATAGATGACATTCCTGTGTTAGTTCGCCATTTTGTGGAGACTATGGATGTAACTGACACAAATGTAAATGATGATTTTATTGATGCACTGATGAGCTATTCATGGCCTGGCAATTTACGAGAACTGCGCAATGTGGTGGAAAGAGCTTTGGTTCTCTTGGGAGAAGAAACGGAATTGACAATGGATTATTTACCAGAAAAAATCAAACAATCCTATCTATCACGGCAAATAACTAAAGAAGTAGAAAAAAACACAATAGGAGCCAATTCAGACAAGGGTTTACTACAGCAGGCTGAGGAAGTAGCTATAAATTATGCTGTTGATAAAGCACAGGGGAATCTGAGTCAAGCTGCTGGACTATTAGGAATAGCTAGAAGCACTTTGTACGAAAAAATGAAAAAGCTAGACTTGAAAACATGATCTAAAGTCAAACCTGCATAATTCGTTCAATCGAAGAACTTAGCTATCAACATTCAACTTTAACACAGCCAAAAAGTAATAAATATAAAATGGGCTGACTTAAGAAATAAAAGCAGTTATCCCTGTTAAGACTCAGGAAGGTAACTGCTCATCATAAGTATCAGCCTATTTTTAGATTATCTTGTAAACTTTTCTGCAGTATCTCCTGCCACTGGAAGTTTAAAATCCTCTTCTTGATAGGCCTTTACCATACAAAGTATCCAAATTACCAGAGTAGCTATTCCAATAACCATATTTATTACCCCAAATAATCCGGATACTAAGGGCATTAACAAGCCTATGAATCCAAAAGCTATCATAAAAATAAAACTGATAATAGATAAACCGATTACTAAGATAGTAATAGCTCCAAAGGTTACAATGGACTGCATGGCGTGAAACCTGATATTAGGATCTTCTTTTTCTACAAAATAAAAGATTAGTCCGGTGATCCATCCTAAAACGTAACATAACAGTCTGGCCAGACGAGGGTCCAGATTTAGGGAGTTGTTGTGTTCCACTGGCATCATCTCCTTTTATTAAATTTTATCACATAATTGGGATTTATACCAAAATTTTCTGTTGTTAGTTTGCCTAGCTATCTAAAGCGTACTCCACAGACTCATTTTCACAGGCGGGCCCGTTGGTCACCCAAATTTTCTTTTGTGATGGTGCTATTACCCAAGAAGCACAGGTTACAATGGGCTCTAAATCATCATCCCTAGATAAAGGATGACGACAGATTGAATCAGGGTAATTCACGTGATCACTCAAAATTTTTTCACAGGTTGTTACGGTAAGTTGTCCGTTATTTTCGTGTAACAATCGCTTCATTCTGTTGTGTCTGACGATCGAGGAACTGTTGTATCTGCTTCCTGCCAGGTTTAAGTTCTGATCATCTGTAAACTTATCCATGACAAAATGATTTGCATGGTAGACAATCTCTTCAGAAGAATATACCTCAATATCATCGGGGGTTGCTTCAATAGTGTATATTTCAGTATTATCGGTGATCACAAAATTAAAACACCCTGCTCTATCGGTGTCCAGTACCACCTTGATAGCCTGCCCAATGGTTTCTTGTCTTAGTACCTCTGCGATAATGATATATGTGGGGACACCTACCTGAAGTTCTAATCTGGGGACAGAGTTCCAGTTCAAAGTTATCCCAC
>CAZKUS010000511.1:0-1681 GCA_964556025.1 uncultured Clostridia bacterium
TAATGGAATAACACCTCCACCAATATTTATTGCAAAATTATCTGCTAAGGTTAAATCAGGAAGTAAGCCTCCTATTAACATTGCTGCAATAAATAATAGCGCAATTTTATCAGTAAGTCCCATTCTGTCCAAAACTCTGTGTAAAACACCAAAGTAAACTAAAGCTGCTACAGCCAATAATAATATATATCCATAAAACAAAGTTGTCACCCCTTTGTTAATATACAATCTTTACTTGCTGTTTTTATCCTAACCTATAGTTGATGTTATTATTCTAGGTTTAAAACTGAATGTTGATAGCAATAGAATATAACAGTGCTAAAAAAAACAGACGAATTAAATTTAATAAAAAAAATAAAACGCGCTGTCAGCGCGTTTTGACTATTCTTTCTCTATTTTCCGTCTAGCATATGTAGTTGTATCAATATTACGACTTTGGGCAAATTCTCGCAGTTCTCCCGATATTACTGTTGGAACCTGTCTTAACTGATAAGTATTTTTAGCTCCACAAATTAACATAATAGATTTTAACTCAGATAACATATTGGAAAGTTGTTCAACTAAAACACTTTCTCCGTAATTCCAAATAAGATAAAGAGGATACCCAGCCATTGCTATTAAGTCCGCATTCAGTGCAAGGGCTTTAGCTATATCTAAAGTATTTGAAAAACCTCCTGAAGCAATAACAGATGAACCATTTAGGTTGATAGTCATTGCTTCTAAGAGACTCTGAGCTGGTGTTAAACCCCAATTTTCTAGAGAAGGCAAAAGTGGACTTGTAGACCTGGAATTTTCTAGTTTAACAAAATCTGTCCCATTTCGTCCTGATATGTCTATCGCATCAACATCTAATTGCACTAATTTCTCTACATTTTCTGCAGTGATACCAAAACCTACTTCTTTTACTATTACCGGAAGATCTAACGAATTCACTATATCTTTGATATTATTTACCATATCATAAAATCTTCTATCACCTTCAGGCATAGCTAATTCTTGAGGCACATTTAGATGAATTTGTAACCCATCAGCATCAATCATTTCACAAGCTTCCTTCGCCATTTTGGGAGTGGCGTAAGAGCCTAAGTTTGCAAAAATTATACCTTTGGGATTTTCTTGCCTGACAATTTCAAAACTTTTCCTGGCTGAACTGTTTTTTAAACCAATTTTTTGGCTGCCAACAGCTAAAGGGAGTTTCAATTGTCTAGCCGTTGAAGCTAGCTGTTTATTAATTTGACAAGCTTCAGCTGAACCACCAGTAATTGCATTTAGCATAATTGGTGCTTTAATGGGATATCCGCACAAGGTGCTAGAATAATCTATATCTTCTAAATTTAACCTAGGTAAACTATTATGTAATAACTGAACATCTGACATCATAGTTGTAGATTGGAAGTATTTTATCGCTAATCGTAGATGTTCTGATTTCCTGTTACTACTTTGGATCATCCTCATCCTCTTTCCTAATACCTTCTAAAACATCACCAAACATATCTCCTAATTTGACATTGCTTTCTTCTTCATCATCTTGATAGGAGACAGATTGTTGTGATTTGGTGCTGTTACCACTATCTTGAATTTTTCCTTGAGCTTCTTTAATACTCAAACTAATTTTTTTGCTATCAGGTTCAACATTAAGTATTTTAATATCTACTTCATCACCTTGATTAACTACATCTTC
>CAZKUS010000512.1:0-1676 GCA_964556025.1 uncultured Clostridia bacterium
TATATGCTCCTACTGTCAATACATTCCATGGCTGTGCTGGATCTTGAATAGAAGTGTTTAATTGAGTATAAGGATAGTCAACAGCTTCTTCCAAATTAAGTACGTTTCCCGAACAAACAACAAAAAGCCGCTTGATTCCATCTTCGGCGCCTGAAGATATTTGGTCCAATTTTCCAGACCAAGAACTTGGCCTGCCATTATCCATTGTATCATTAGCTGAAACTGCTAAACAGAAAATTCGTTTTCTTAAAGGCGCCTGGATTTCGGCTAGACTAACTCCTTGAGAAGTAATATATCCCCAAAGATTTTGTGGGTTTCTCTCAGGTGGAGGAGGTAGTATTTTACTAGATTCAAGTAGGTGTCTTAGAGGAATATCTCCTGTATCTTCCAAACATTTTATTAAGTCACCATATGTACAAACACCTGCCATGAGAGTGCCATGGCCGCCATGATCATTTTCACCCCACTCTGTATTAACACAGTGACAGTCTTCATCACTTAAAATAGGAGTTATCAATGGATGCCCATTATTGACACCTGTGTCAAGGATACAGATAGAAGTATCAGTTTTCTCATTAATTTGAATTCTTTCAAGTAGGTCCTCGACCCAATCCTTTTGTTCTTTGTTTTCCATATCCAGCCAAAATGAGGCAGTTTCCTTTGCTTTTCTATATTCTGCAATATCATCAGATAGAGTTGTTAATTTTTCTAGATCATGTCTATTGGCATATATAATTTTGACAGTTCTTTCCGGAAAACGAATATAACCCTCAGTGGTTTCTATCTTTTCTTTTTCTAGTAAAGATTCAAAACTATCTAAAACTTCCTTTTTGTCACTGCTTAACCACACTTCACACCATTCTTTTTTATCCTTTGTAGGTATCAATTTATTTTTATCTTGCCAAAAAGATTCTACTAATAGAGCTTTTCGAAGATCTCTAATGCTATTTAATAATCGCCAATTCTTCGGTTTTCCACTAGGTGTATCTTTTTTAGCGTAATCTTCTATTTTATCTAGAAAATATCTCTTTTTTTCATGTGCTACATAAACAGTAGCATAAGTTATTTCATCACCATTAATTTTTTCTTTTCGTACATTAAGTAAGCGAATTTTCTTAGACTGCATGTCTTCAAGACTTCTTGTTATTAAATCAGCGTTTGGATCACTAACAAATTCTAAATAAACACCATTTCTATCAGTATGATAAACTAGCTGTTCATTTTCGGCACTCTCCCAAGCTTCATTAAATCTATGTCTAAGGTAATCACTATGCTTTTTCCTAGGTCTATCGGGTATTGTATGATCTCTACCGCCAGTTGAGGGGCTGGTATAATTTTGGACATGAGTTGGCTTGTCCAAAAAAATGTGATGGTACTTTTCATTCATTAATTATTCCCCCTGTGTTTATAATCAAATTGCTTTTCCTTAAATAATTTTTTTAAGCTTTCTATGCTAACTCTTTTTTTGTTATCCAAAATTGCTATTTTAATTGCATCTTTACAGGCCTGATCAATTTCTGCATGACTAAGTCCGGCTGCTATTTCAGCAGCATTATCAAGGGGGAAACGATTATCTATAAAAGTTCCCAATATATTTGCAATTAAACTTATTCTTTCATTTTTATCTGGTATATCATAATGAAATATATCATCAAATCTACGAAATAAAGCCCTAT
>CAZKUS010000513.1:0-1672 GCA_964556025.1 uncultured Clostridia bacterium
AGCTAAATCGACATCTAGAGCCTATGAAACTGAGTATTCACAAGATATTTTAGAAATTCATGATGATGCTATTTCAGATAATGAAAGAGTATTGATAGTTGATGATTTACTTGCTACCGGAGGAACAGCTGAAGCTACTGCTAAAATTGTCGAGGATTTAGGAGGAACAGTTGTAGGTTTTGCTTTCATGTTAGAGCTGTCTTTCTTGAATGGAAGAGAAAAAATTGAAAATTATCCGGTGAAAGTATTGGCAAGTTACGATTAATAAGATCCATTAATTAAAAAACAGTGGAAGTTCCCACATTAGTAGGGACCTCCACTGTTTTAATTAATAAACCTGATGAACCGTATTTTCCAGCTGTAGTTGGGTATTTACATAGCTATTGTTGAAAGATTTTATTGTAGCAATAGTCTATAATGTCACCTCTTTTAACTATGCCGATAAAATAGTTTTGGTCGTCTGTTACAGGGACAAAATTTTGTCTAGCAGCGAGAAGTACTAACTCTTCAATAGTAGCATTTATTGAAACAGTTTGATTTTGCATATTTTTCGGTATATCAGATAGTTTAATGTTATTGGTGTCTTGGAAACTTAAATCATCATTTTTGATTTTCCAAAGCAGGTCTCCTTCAGTGATTGTAGAGACATAATATCCTTGATTGTTTAAAATTGGTATTGCAGTATAGCGGTGGTATTCCATTCTTTCTAAAGCTTGACGCATAGTGGAATTTTCGATTTCATAGATTACTTCGCTTTTGGGAACTAAAAAGAACGCAACTAGCGGTTGTTCTAATTTAACCATAATATCACCTACTTTTCATATTAACTGGTGACCTATATTATTATACTATATTTGGCTTAAAAGCGAAAATAATTTATTTAGTATATATTTTGCTGATTGTTTCTCTAAAGTGATTTTGTTTTTATAATACTGCTGTAGCCGGTGTATTTTCAGTTTTTGTTTCAAACTGTAAAATTTAATTTTGACAAGATAATATTTCAATTTTTTAGGGGGATAATTTTATGAAAATGATTTCGTGGAATGTTAATGGTTTGAGAGCTTGTATCAAAAAAGGATTTTGGGACTATTTTGATGAACTCAATGCTGATATTTTCTGTTTACAAGAAACTAAATTACAACAGGGTCAACTGGAAATAGAGTTGCCCGGATATTATCAATTTTGGAACTATGCAGAAAAGAAGGGATACTCAGGTACGGCGATTTTTACCAGAATGAAACCTCTGGAAGTTAATTATGGGATAGGAATAGCAGAACATGACCGTGAAGGAAGAGTTATTACTCTGGAATTTGATAATTTTTATTTACTTACTGTATATACACCTAATTCACAAAGAGAATTAGCTCGTTTAGACTACAGAATGAAGTGGGAAGAAGACTTTAGAATTTATGTAGCTAGTTTAAATCACAAGAAGCCAGTAGTAATTTGTGGTGACCTCAATGTAGCACATAAAGAAATAGATTTGAAAAATCCGCAAAACAATAAAAGAAATGCCGGTTTTACTGATGAAGAACGAACAAAAATGACTGAATTACTCAATACTGGCTTTACAGATACTTTTAGATACTTTTATCCTGATGTAGAAGGCGCCTATACTTGGTGGTCTTACATCACAAAAGCTCGAGAGAGAAATGCGGGATGGAGGATTGAT
>CAZKUS010000514.1:0-1667 GCA_964556025.1 uncultured Clostridia bacterium
GGCTTCAGAGATATTTAAAGCCTGAGAATCTGTATTCACAGCTATAAATTCTACACCCTGTAGACCAGAGGAAATCATGCGATTAACAGCATTACTGCCGCCTCCTCCAACGCCGATAACTTTGATTTGGGCGAATTGATCTGTTTCCATATCAAATTCTAACATATGTACCCCTCCTTATAGGCATATGGAAATTAATTATTCAAAAAAATCAAGCAGCCACTCCTTAATCCTTCCAAATACACCTTTAAGTTGTGAATTATTTGATCCTTGTGGCTCTCGAGCAGATTGTTCACTCTGTGACACGTAGTTTATTATACCAACACCTGTTGTGTAAATGGGATTATTTACACCCAGGAGCTTTGGTTCACCAATTCGGACTGGAAGTCCTAACTCATGTTCAGCAATTTCTTGTACCCCTTGTAATTTAGTCACACCTCCAGTTATCACTACACCTGCAGGGATAGCTTTATTAGTACATCCCATTTTTGTTAAAGTTTTTGCAGTTAAATTCAATATTTCTTGTACTCTGGGTTCTACTATATCCGATAGTTCTATAGCACTTATCTGAATCGGTTCTTTCTCTCCTACCTGTGCTATTTCAAAATACTCATCCTCTTCAGTTATTTCTGCCAACGCCATTCCGTGTTTAATTTTTAATTGCTCTGCTTCTTGTTGAGGTGTTTTTAAACCCACTGAGATATCATTGGTGATGAAATCTCCCCCAATATTTATTACATCTACTTTTTGTAAATGGCCATTTTTGAAATAACTAATTTCCGTTGTTCCTCCACCAATGTCTACTAATGCTACTCCTAGTTCTTTTTCATCATAAGACAATACGGCCTCTGAATTGGCCATGGAATTTAAAACCAGTCCTTGTACTTCTAAACCAGCCCTAGAAACACAGCGGAGCATATTATGTATACTAGTACTCTTACCAGCAACCACTAAAGCTTGAACTTCCATTCTGACACCTAACATACCCATAGGATCTCGAATACCATCATAACCATCTACTATAAATTGCCGTGGGATTACATCAATGATCTCTCTATCAGGCGGCAAAGCTATCACTTTAGCAGCCTGTATTGCTCTTTGAACATCTTCTTCTGTTATTTCTTTGTCCTCTCTACTAACTGCCACAACACCACTGTTTTCCACCAGTTGAATATGAGACCCTACCACACCAACAAAAGCGGCATCCAACTCAACTCCAGCCATACGTTCAGCTTGTTCTACAGCATTAATAATGGCGTTAGTCGTTTTTTCAAGATCCACTATACCTCCATTTTTAATTCCTTCTGATAAGCTTGTCCCTACACCGATTATGTTTATGTTATCACCGGGTCCCATTTCGCCAACTAATATGCGAACATGGGTGGTGCCAATGTCGAGACCGGTAATTATAGTTTTATTGGTCAAAATAGCACCTCCCTGTCTTTCATGCAACAATCCATTTTTATTACTTCAACGTTTTTTTTAATTTTCCTCTTTTTTAGTACTACCTTTAAAGCTAGGCTGTGTTAAAGTTGAATGTTGATAGCTGAACTCTTCGATTAAACTAATTTTGTGTAGGATTGATAATATATCTTAATGGTCCAACAGTAGGATTAAAGTCAAATAACAGGAGGTTATTTGCTGATCATGCTCATGGATGAGCAATT
>CAZKUS010000515.1:0-1665 GCA_964556025.1 uncultured Clostridia bacterium
AAATATGATCAGCAAATAACCTCCTGTTATTTGACTTTAATTCTCCTATTTGCTCGTTAAGGTTTATTATCAAAACTACATAATTCCTTCAATTGAAATGTTTATTGCTATTAATACCTAACTTTATTGAGACAAAATCTAAATAGGTAATGAGGAGGGTTATGAATGTCTAAAGAAAATGAGGAATTTGTTAAAGAGATTACACCTCAATCAGAAGACTATTCTCAGTGGTACTTAGACGTGATTAAAAAAGCTAAACTGGTTGATTATGCTCCGGTTAAAGGTTGTATGGTGATCAGACCATACGGGTTTTCTATTTGGGAGAATATGAAAGAAGGGTTGGATAAACGGATTAAAGATACGGGACATGAAAATGCCTATTTCCCGTTATTCATTCCTGAAAGTTTGCTTCAGAAAGAAGCGGATCACGTGGAAGGTTTTGCACCTGAAGTAGCTTGGGTAACTAAAGGTGGTGGAGAACAACTGGCTGAACCCTTGGCTGTTCGTCCCACTTCAGAAGCGATTTTTGGGGAAATGTACAGTGATTGGATTCAATCTTGGAGAGATTTACCAGTTTTAATCAATCAGTGGGCCAATGTTGTGCGTTGGGAAAAATCCACCAAACCTTTTTTGCGAACTTCTGAATTTTTATGGCAAGAGGGGCATACAGCGCATAGAACAGAAGAAGATGCTGAGGAAGAAACATTACAGATGTTAGAAGTTTACCGTGATTTTGTGGAGAATGATATGGCAGTACCAGTAATAACTGGTTTGAAATCTGAAAAAGAGAAATTTGCCGGTGCACTGAGAACTTATTGTATTGAAGCTTTAATGTCTGATGGTAGAGCTTTACAAGCTGGTACTAGCCATAACTTAGGACAGCATTTTGCCGAAGTATTTGATATTACTTTCTTAGACCAGGATGATGAGCGGAAGTATGTATGGCAGACATCTTGGGGTGCTTCCACCAGATTATTGGGGGCACTGGTTATGGTTCATGGGGATGATCGAGGATTACGTCTACCTCCCAAGGTGGCACCTCATCAACTGGTTATGGTACCCATAACGCCTAAAAAACATCGTGAAAAAGTACTTGAGGAAAGTGATAAACTGTATCAAGAACTGAAATCTCAGTTCAGAGTAAAAATGGACAATCGAGAAGAGTACACTCCTGGCTGGAAGTACAACGAATGGGAAATGCGCGGAGTTCCTTTGAGATTAGAAATAGGTCCTAAAGATATAGATAAGAATCAAGTCGTATTGGTGAGAAGAGATACGGGAGAAAAGATGTTCGTATCCAGAGATGATTTACTGGAAACTATTCAAACCACACTTGATGATATTCAAACAAACATGTTTGAAACAGCCAAACAATTTATGTCAGAAAATACCAGTGAAGCCAATAGTTTACAAGAACTTCTCAATATTGTTGAAGAGCGTCGTGGATTGGTAAAAGCTTACTGGTGTGGAAGTGAGCAATGTGAAGAACAAGTAAAAGATGAAACTAAAGCCACAATTAGAGCTATTCCCTTTGATGCAAATAGAGGAGGAACTTGTATAGCTTGTGGTAAAGAAGGTGAGGAGAATTCTGAAGTCATCTTTGCTAGAGCCTATTAAAACTAAAAAATTTTAAGTGATATTGTATTCTAGTGATATTGTATTCTA
>CAZKUS010000516.1:0-1660 GCA_964556025.1 uncultured Clostridia bacterium
AGAGTAATATTTTCGAGTGGCACATTGCCGGTATTTGTAACAATAAACCTAAATACTGGATCTATTCCTTGTGGGATATTTGGTCCAGGTGGAGTGTCAGCATCAAAGAAGGTGTTGCCTTCATCCGGTGATACAAACTTTTCTAAATCGATAGCAGGTTCTGGTTCAATTACACCTACATAATGAGCTGGATCTTGATCAGTTACAGTAATATCTTCAAAGGTACCTGTCACAGTAGCTAGATTAACTTGTTGTCCTTCAGCCCAAGTACCAGTCACATCAACTGTAAAAGACTCACCGGGAGCTAATGTTGTAGTTGGTATAGTAATAGGGCCTAATACATTATCAGTCAGAGTAATGTTTTGAAGTGGTACATTGCCAGTATTAGTAACAATAAATCTAAACACCGGATCTACTCCTTGTGGGATATTTGGTCCTGGTGGTGTATCAGCATCGAAGAAGGTGGTACCTTCATCAGGTGAAACTTGTTTTTCTACATCGATATCAGGTTCTGCTACAATTTCTGGACATGGTGCACAACGAATAAACCTAACATTTTGAAGGATGACAAAGGGACTAATAAACTGTCCACAGCCTTGCCCATTATTAATGGATAGTTGAGTATAATTATTTTGTTGAGCCCGATTTACGAATGATGTTGTTGGAAAGGTAGTAAGATATACCGCTGGATCTGTTGGAGGACCATAGTTAATATCTGTAGCAGCATCACCAATCGTATTAAGATCCCAAAACCCTACACCGTTTATTACTAGATTGTTAGCATTAAACACTTGATCTGAGCTTCCACTAAAACTTGTAAACTCTTCTTCTGGATGAGCCTTGACAAATAATACGCTTAAATCATTGGGGCATACCAATCCTTCACCAACCATAATCGATGAGTTACTCATATTCATATTTGCTCTTCCTCTGATTCGGAAAACAACTAATTTTCTTCCTTCTGTTGGATCACTGTTCTTAATAACCCAATCAGAATTGTTCACTTGAAAATCTGTCCCATCGAATTGGATGTCAATTACGACAAATCCATCGTTATTGGTATCCATGCCTGCTACATCGTATATAAGCTTTCCTCCAGCAGCCATAGCAATAGAATTACGATTGACTAGATCTCGGGGATTTGCTGGATCTCCGGAAAAGAAAAAGGCATCTCTTGGTAAATTCCTTATAAAATCTCTCCAGTCTCTCAAATCATTAATTAGCTGAGTATGGTCAAATGGGGCTACCCAACCACGTGCAGGATCAGGTGCAGCTGCACTCATTGGCACTCCAACTAATGAGTTTTCAGGAAAATAGTTTGAATTTGAGATGTTGTCTGCAGCATTAGTAGCAGTACTTGCAACACCTATATCTGCAAAGACATTAATATTCGATAGTGAAAATCTTCCTGTAGCACTTGTTACTGCAACATTACCTGACCAGTCTACACCCCTAAATAAAAAGTTGCTATCTGGTAAGAAATGAGCCTGTGTGGTAGAATCCCATAACCATCTGTTTCGAGCAGGATTTGTTGGTGCGCTTGGGTCAGGAAAAAACACACTACGAAGGTTAGGACTAGAGGGTGCAGGATATGGTGGAGAAATACTTGGAGTAATTGGTGAAACAAATGGGTCACCTGGATTTCCTCCTGATAAAGTTT
>CAZKUS010000517.1:0-1418 GCA_964556025.1 uncultured Clostridia bacterium
ATGTGGGTATCAATATTGCCATGGACCCTTTGATGACATTCACACAGACCAAGGTATCTGGTGGTTTTGTTTTAATGGTAGGCGATGATCCGGGGATGGCAAGTTCTCAAAATGAACAGGATAGCCGTATATTGGCCAAATTTGCCAATATGCCGATATTAATGCCTTCTTCCAGTGCAGAAGCCAAATTTTACACTAAAAAAGCTTTTGAGCTAAGTGAACAATTTGAAACCCCCGTGATGCTCTATATGACCAGTAGGCAGTGTCACAGCCGTGATAAAGTGGAAATAAATGAAGGAAATGATATCAAAATATCAGGGTACGAGCCCGACATTGCCAATCACGCCATGATCCCACCAAACACTATACCTAAACAGGCAGAAATGCAAGAGCGCATTGTAAAGCTAGGTGAATACGGTGAAACTACTGAATTAAATCAACTAACGGAATCTGATACAGCTGACACATTAGTGATTACTGCAGGTCTTATGTATCAAAACTTAATGGAACTAGATGTTGATGTCAGTGTATTAAAATTAGGTATGGCGTATCCACTGCCGATTAACACCATATCACAACTGGCTTCTAAGTATCAGCAAGTAGTGGTTTTAGAAGAATTGATGCCCTTTATAGAAAATGAACTGAAATTAATGAGAATTGACTGTAAAGGTAAAGAACTATTTTCCTACACCGGTGAGCTTTTGATCTCTGATATTGCTAGAGGTCTGGAACGGGCAGGAGTAAGCGAAGCTAGTACATCAATAAATACTGTTCAAGAAAATGAACATTCAAAAAAGAAAGACCCCGTTCCAGAGCGTCCACCGATTATGTGTCCCGGATGTCCCCACAGACCTGTATTCGATCTATTGAGAAAGGAGAAACTGACGGTAGTTGGAGATATCGGCTGTTACTCTTTAGGACTACTGCCTCCTTTTGAAGTTTCTAAAATAAATATTAGCATGGGATCTGGCCTAGGTATTGTCAAAGGTTTGAGAAAAGCTATGGACGGTGCAGATCAGACAGAGCCTTTAGTTGCATTAATTGGTGATGGAACTTTCTATCATTCCGGATTATCGGGGATAGCCAATTTAGCCAAAAACCGCGACAAGGGAGACAATATCACAGTATTAGTTTTAGATAACTCCACTACCGCTATGACTGGAGGACAGACAACTCCTAGTACCTGGCGTCAAACTGGCGAATCGGACAATAATTTAGACATAGAAGAGGTACTATCTTCTCTAGGATTCGATAGAATTACCAAGGTTGATCAGTTTGATTATGACAAAACTAAACAGATCTTAAATCAAGAGACTGATTATCAAGGACTGTCGGCCATAATTACTACTAGGCCATGTGCTTTGAAATTTAAAATTAAAGAACCCCATTTTTATGTAAATCCCAATGTCTGTCTCGGC
>CAZKUS010000517.1:1428-1657 GCA_964556025.1 uncultured Clostridia bacterium
AAACCAATTGTCCGCCCATACGCATGGCAGAGTACTCCAATCAGGATAAGTTAAAATCCTTTATCGATCCCGATGTATGTGTGGGTTGCAGTGTCTGCTCACAAGTGTGTCCCGTAGGGGCCATTCGACGCGTACAAGAGGGGAGTGAACAGAATGGTTAAAAATCAAACCACTAATATTATACTCTGTGGAGTTGGAGGACATGGTCTGGTACTGACTACGAAAGTTA
>CAZKUS010000518.1:0-1655 GCA_964556025.1 uncultured Clostridia bacterium
AATAACCTCCTATTATTCGGCTTTAATTCTCCTATTTGCTCATTAAGATGTATTATCAAAACCGCATAATACATTCAATTGAAGTGTTTATTGCTATCAACAACAGAAAATAACATAGCTTATAGTTAGAAATTGGCTGAAATAACTCAACAATTGTGGAGGTGAAGAGTATGGCTATTACTGAAGAGGAAAAGAGCTATCTAAGTGATAAAGCTCTCCAAATCAGAGTAGAAACATTGAAAATGTTGAATGAAGCGGGTGCCGGCCATCCCGGTGGTTCTCTATCCATGGCCGAAATGCTGTCACTACTTTATTTCAAACACATGAACATAAGCCCGGAACAAGAACATGATCCTAAAAGAGACCGATTGGTACTTAGTAAAGGCCACGGAGTTCCCGGCCTGTACACTACTTTAGCATTAAAAGGGTTTTTCCCTATGGAGGAACTGTCTACTTTGCGGAAAATAAACTCACGGCTGCAGGGTCATCCTGATAAAAAAGGGACTCCGGGAATTGAAATGACGACAGGGTCATTGGGTCAAGGACTGTCTGCTGCCAATGGCATGGCTATGGCGGCTAAACTTGACGAATTGGACTACAATGTCTACTGTATTTTGGGTGATGGTGAGCTCCAGGAAGGTCAGATATGGGAAGCGGCCATGACTGCTGCTCATTACCAATCCGACAATTTGATCGGTATAGTAGACTACAATGGTTTACAGATTGACGGAGAAGTAGAAAATATTATGGATCCAGCCCCTGTGGCTGATAAATGGAAGGCTTTTGGATGGTATGTCATGGAGGTAGATGGCCATGATCTAGTGGAACTGGATAAGGCCATTGAACGAGCTAAACAAGTCACTGGTCAACCGACTATGATTGTAGCAAAAACGGTAAAAGGTAAGGGTGTTTCTTATATGGAAAATGTAGTTGATTGGCATGGCAAAGCTCCTAATGACGAGGAGCTGGAAAAAGCCCTGGCTGAACTCCAACAGGATGGAACAAGGGGGGAAGTATAATGGCACAAATCGGCGAAAAAGTACCTACTAGAAAAGCGTATGGTGAAACTTTGGTGGAACTGGGGAAAGAACGTGATGATATAGTTGTATTGGATGCTGATCTGTCCAAATCAACTAAAACGGGAACATTTCAAGGGGATTTCCCCGATAGATTTTTCAATGTGGGTATATCCGAAGCGGATATGATGAGTACAGCGGCAGGATTTGCTTCTACTGGTAAGACTCCTTTTGCTAGCTCTTTCGCAATTTTTGCTGCCGGTAGAGTTTATGACCAAGTGCGAAATTCGATCTGTTATCCCAAATTGAATGTTAAGATTGCTGCCACCCATTGCGGACTTACCGTAGGTGAAGACGGTGCTTCACATCAAATGTTGGAAGATATAGCTCTTATGCGAGCACTTCCCAATATGACAGTGGTAGTGCCTTCAGATGCTACATCTGCTAGAGCTTTGGTTAAAGAAGCAGCTGATTTTAAATGACCTTGCTATCTCCGACTTGGAAGACCAGGAGTTCCTGTGCTGTATGATGAGGGACAAGATAATGATTTTCCCATTGGAAAAGGGCGTGTACTCCGAGAAGGTAGTGACATAACCTTAGTTGCCTGTGGTCATTTAGTGGAAAAAGCTTTACAGGCGG
>CAZKUS010000519.1:0-1651 GCA_964556025.1 uncultured Clostridia bacterium
TTAATTTAGAAAATGGTTTAAAGAAAACTATATTTGCCTTGCAAGCTGACAAGGGACTTCATAAATTTAACTAAATAAAATATGTTATCCTTAAAAAGTTTAAAAATTAAAAACAAAAAGCTTAAAACTATTTTATTTTTAAGCTTTATTTTTTTGTTTAAAATGCTTAAAAAGAAAAATAATCCAGAAAACAAACAAACAAAAACCAATAAAGTATCTAAGTCAAAAAAAACCTTTCTCTTCTTATCTCTAACTATTGTCTTTATCTTAAGCATTTCAATGCTATCTGTTTATGGCTTCCCAGGAGGTGGAACAATTAGCAGTCCATCTCTAGAAAAGGGACTTGTTGGTCATTGGACTATGGATGAGAGTAGTTATGTTGAGGGGACAGAGAATTTAGCATTAAATCCAAATGATTTTTCAAATATTTATTGGACAAAACAACATACATCAACAGAAAACCTAGGTTACAATGATTTTTTAAAAACAAATACTTGGAAACTTCAATCTAATGAAATAGTCTCAGATAGCTCCACTGATACACCACAGTTACACAGAGCTTCTTTAAATTATAGCATTAAAGAAACAGGCGGTGTTCGCTCAGTTTCCTTTTACGCAAAAGCAGGTAGTCATTCAAGAGTTTTAGTGTCTTCTGCGTCTAGTTCTGGATGGCCATTTCATGTTTTATATGATTTAGATCTAGGTCAAATAATAGATAGTAATATTAGTAATTATGATAGTACTGACTTAGGTTCTTCTATTAATTATATAGGTAGTGGTTGGTATAGATTAACATTTAATATAGAAATTGGTAGCTATAACTCAGGTAGAAATGATGGGATTGCTATAGCTTTAGCAAATCCAACTACAAATAGTGCAAGTAATGCAAGAATGCCAAACATGTCTGGTAATGAATTTATATATATTGCAAATGCTCAAGCAGAGGAAAAGGTGTATACCACTCCATTTGTAGACGGAACAAGACAAACAAGACTAGCTGATAGTACTCCTTATGGCAATCATGGAACATCAGATATTGAAACTTCGCCAATTCTTGGTAGTGATAGATTTGGCAAAGAAGGTGGGGCGATCAGTTTTTACAATGATAATGATAGAATTTTTATTCCTCATAATGAAAATATAAATTTTAATAACAATGATAATTTTACTTTGTCATCCTGGGTTAAAGTTACTGGAAGTGATGCTCGTGCATCCATTATTCACAAAGGTGGAGGTAGAGAGTCTTACGGGATATCATTTCATAACACTAGATTTGAAATGGGCGCTAGAGTAGAAGAGGGTTATTTCAGCGCAAGAGAACCAATAATTTTTAATGAATGGACTCATCTTGTTTTAATAGCAAAAAATAATGTTTTTTATGGTTATGTTAATGGAGAACTAATCGATCAATCTAACTATTCTGGAATTAGTGATTTTTCAAATACAGATAGTTGGAGAATTGGTAAAATTAGTGGTATTGCTGGAGGACCGATAAATCTTGATTGGCTACAAGATGATGTTCGTATCTACAATCGCGCCCTCTCAGAAGAAGAAATTAATTTGCTTTATGACTCATATAAACCTCAACTACAAGTAAGCTCATTAAACAGTGGTTTAGTTGGTCACTGGACATTAAATGAGGTTGATTCTA
>CAZKUS010000520.1:0-1647 GCA_964556025.1 uncultured Clostridia bacterium
TATATAATATGGAAATGAGTTCAGAAGGTGATGTTTTGGGTTCTGTATCAATTATTATGCCTAAAGGCATTAGTTTAAAATATAAAGAACTCATAGAAATGTATATTAACCAGGTATCTGCGACTTTAAAAAGGCTCCAAGTTGAAAATAAATTAATCAATAAGGCTAATGAACAGGAGATGCTTCTAGATAATATTGAAGCACAGGTGTGGTATTTGAAAGATGTAGAGACGTATGGAAAAGTTAATAAAGCTCATGCTGATTTTTTCGGTGTTTCAAAAAGTGACTTAGAGCATAAAACACTATGGGAAATGCTGGCCACGAAGAAAGAAGGAGAGATTTGTATAGAAGGCAATGAGAAAGTTTTTCAAGAGAAAAGTGAAGTTCATACAGAAGAAGTTGTAAAAAACGGAGAAGGAGAAGAAAGACTGCTAGCTATTAGTAAAACTCCCAAACTAGATCAAAACGGGGAAGTAGAGTTTGTGGTTTGTTATGCAGATGATATTACAGAACAGAGAAAGGCTGAGAAAGATTTTATCAATTTGGTTGAGAATTCCCCAGACATGGTGGTACGTCACGATATTTCTTCAAGACATATTTATGCAAATACGGCTGTAGAAAGGGAATTAGGCATATCAAAAGACTTTTTAGTTGGCAAGACATATGAGGAGATTTACCAGGAGTTGAAAGGTGAAATAGATGTTAATGACCCGTTCTATCAAAAACTTGCAAAAATGACCAAGCTGATAGAAGAAGTTGCTCAAAGTAAAGAAGAACAAGAGGTTTATCATGAGCTGTTTGGTAATCATCTTCACGGTCGGATTGTACCTGAAATAGATGAGAATGGGGAAGTGAATTCAGTACTGGTAGTTACCCGTGATATAACAAAACAGAAGCAAGTCGAAAGTGAACTAAAACAAACAAAAACCCTTTTAGAAGGATTATTTGAGAGCATTCAGGACGGTATCAGTGTGCTTAATTCCGATTTAACCATTCGCTATACCAACAATGCTATGAAAACCTGGCATGAGAGTGATTTACCTCTAGAAGGTAAAAAGTGTTATCAAGTTTATCATAAACGAGGAGAACCCTGTGAACCGTGTCCTTCTATAAGATGTTTAGAGACTGGTAAGGTGGAGATAGAAGAGATCAGTGTTCAAACGGATATAGGATTAAAGTGGTTTGAACTTTACAGCTATCCATTGTTCGAAGAAGGTTCTGAAGCACCCACAGGCATAGTGGAATTTGTGAGAGATATTACGGAGAAAAAACAAGCTGAGGAAAAAATACGTTACTTGAGCTTTCATGATACCTTGACGGGTTTGTATAATCGAGCATATTTTGAGGAAGAATTTAAGAGATTAGATGTGGACAGGCAGCACCCCATTAGCTTGATTATTGCAGACATTGATGATTTAAAACTCTTTAATGATATTAATGGCCATACGGAAGGAGATAACTTAATAATTGAAGCAGCAGAGGTACTTAAAAATGTATGTAGAAGGGAAGATATTATTGCAAGATGGGGTGGTGATGAGTTTGTTATATTACTTCCCAATACAAATCGAAAAACAGCAGAAAAAATTGCTGAACGGATAAAGAATAGGCGAATAGAAGTCAATAATAATCAGATCTGTCTATCAGTTG
>CAZKUS010000521.1:0-1647 GCA_964556025.1 uncultured Clostridia bacterium
AAAAATAAAGCCCTTTAAATAAAAGGCTTTAAGAGTTTTCGAGAGTACTATAATTTATTATACGGAGGTGATAAGTATGGAGTTTGTTGAGCTGTTTTTGGAAAATTTTGTGCCGTTGGTTGCTACAGCGTTAGGTGCAGTTGTGGCGTATTATGTGCGAACTTGGATAAAAGAGAACGAGAAAAAAGATATTATACAGGCCACAGTGCAATATGTAGAGCAGGTGTACAAAGAGCTAGATGGTGAGCAAAAGTTTGAACTAGCTTTGAAAAGAGTAGAAAAACTGTTTAAAAATAAAGGTTTAGATATTGATAAAGATGAAATTGAGACTTGGATCGAAGCATTTGTTCGAGAATTTAGAGATAACTTCGATTGGCCAGTAAAAAATAAAAGCGAATAGCCCAATTTAGAAGGGGGTAACCCCTACCCCCTTACATACGAACCCCTCACAGCAAAAATATGAAGCCGATACGAAACCACCCCGCTCCAAAGAGAGCGGGGCTTTTTTTGTCTCTATTTTTCTGTCTCTATTGTTCTTTATTATACATATCTATATCTAGAATTACTATAGGTAGTAAAAATAATAAAAACGGACCTAAAACAATAACAAAAGGTATAAGTGCTCGTATGAAAACAAAGAACTCGTATAAACTTGCATAACTATCCAAAAAAATCACTCCCGATATTTTATGTAAACTAATTTTCGAGTATATAATAACCTAGAAAAAATACAGCGTCTAGACTCGATGTTGATAAAATTGATTTTTTCTTTTGTAATCATTTTAAGAGTGATTTAAGCGGACACAAGATTGATAAACCCCGTCATAAAGGGAAAGTGTTAAATAAAAAAAGTTTTAAAAAAGCCATTTAAATCTACTTTAAGTTAAAAAAATTAAGCAAAAATAGATATAATGATGATACAAGATAAAAGATAAAAAATATAGAAAAATTTTCGTCTATCGGTAGGAAATAGAAGCTCACTGTCGAAATATATGAATAAGGTTAGTTTACATAAAATTAAATATTTTCACTCACCGACATAAGCCCGTTTCATTCTTTATACATACATATCGCCATCTACCCTGATCGAATCAGATCAGGACGGAGTACAGGGGTATGTATCAAAAAAAAGAATGGAGCGGGTTTTTCTGTTGCCGTTTCCAAAAATCAAAGGAGGTATGTGAGATGACAATGACAAATGAAGAGATTCAAAATCTGGCTGGTGAGGAAGTTTTTGGAAGTCAAGAAACAAAAGAAGAAAAAAAAGAAAGGTGGAGAAAAGAACTTAGGCAAAAGATTTGGAAAAAAACTATTATGAAAAATTTGGAAGAATTTTTAAAAGAAGGAGAGTAATTCCTCTCCTTCTACATACCCGCTTCGGCGGGGGATTTTTAGACTTAGTTAGAAAGGAGGTGAGAAGATGGAAAAAGTAAAGGTTGGAGATTGGATTAAGATAAAGATTTTAAAAAGCTCAGATCCAAGCCCAAGCAATCAAAAAATAGTTTCTTCAGAAAAACAAGTATACCCAGTATGTAGAGACGGAAGTGAGTTTTGGTCTCAGGTGGTTTCGAAAGAATGGCATCAGGAACAAAGAGAAAAAGGGGAAGAGGTAAAAAATGTGATAGTTGAAGGGGATATATTTTATGT
>CAZKUS010000522.1:0-1642 GCA_964556025.1 uncultured Clostridia bacterium
CTATGGCAACTAATTCTGTGTTTGAAGATTTACTAATTGAGATTATGAAACACGAATTTAAGGAGAATAAAAACGTAGGTGGGAGTCTAGAATTCCAAGGTTTTCGTTATCAGAACTCTCCTTTTTCCGGGGGTAGTGATCACTACATTTTAAGTGATCCAACTGTCAATATTCCCTGTCCCATGTTAATACAATGGCCTGACAAATATTATCACACCAGTGCTGATACTTGCGATAAAATAGATCCTAAAATGTTACAGAGAATTGGTGTGATGGCAGGTACTTATATGTACTTTTTTGCCAATATAGATGAAAAGCAGGTGATTTGGCTCATGGATAAACTAGTGGCTAACTTTCAGTCCTCTATAACCGACAAAGTGGATCAGCTATTGAACAAGAATATTTCAATGAGTGATATTATTGATGTGATCGAATTCATGAAAGTCAATAAACAGAATGATTTGCAAGTGTTAAACAAGTTGATAAATAAAGATACAGAAAGACTGGAATCAATGATCGAGACTGAAAAAAGCAGGATTCAAGATATTGCAGAGCTGCAAATAGAGAGGATTGAATCTCTGACTTCCAGGCTTAAAATATCTTCACAGAGTAGACAATCAGAAATATCTGATAGGGATGTAAAGTCATTAAACATGGCCAAAGGATTAATTCCAAAGCGCAAAATCTCTGGCCCTATTGATGGTAAATATTTCAATTATTTACTAAGAACCTTGGATAAAGATAAACAAAAGCAATTTCGAGATTTTATGGAAAAGTCCAATGAGCGACAAAGTATTCCACCAAATATGTATTTTGTCTATCTGCAGTATTGGATGGACGGGGCTAGAGACTTGGAAGAGATAATATCTTTGGTGTATCGGGAAACAAATGAGCTGAATGTTTCTTTAGCAATAAGTTATGTAGAACTACTGCACGAGATGGGATTAGTGGAGTATGTATAAAAGGTGACTTAACTTTATCCTTTAATTTTGTGCACAAAAGTGTTAATATGTTAAAAACGAGTGTTTTGTTAACTGAACCGTTTAATTTGGTCCTAATTCTCCTATTTGCTCGTTAAGATGTATTATCAAAACCGCATAATACGTTCAATTGAAGTGTATTGCTATCAACTTTCAACTTAAACTGAGCTTTTAATTTAATACACAGAAAGGAGTATGTCATATGTCGGATAAGGTTAAGTTTTATCAACAAGAAAATCTTCCTTTGGAAATGCACAAAGTGAGAACAGTTCAGAAGCTAAACTTACTACCATTAGATGAACGATTGGATGCAATTAAAAACGCGGGTTATAATACTTTTTTACTTCGGAGTGGAAGTGTTTTTTTAGATATGTTGACTGACAGTGGTGTGAATGCCATGAGTGATAAGCAGCAGTCAGCTATGATGGAAGCCGATGATAGTTATGCCGGTTCTGAAACTTATTATAGATTGGAAGAACAGGTATTAAAAATATTCGGGAAAAAATATTTTTTACCTGCTCATCAAGGGAGAGCCTGTGAACACATAATTTCTAATTACTTTGTGTCTGAAAATTCTTTAATACCCATGAATTATCATTTTACTACGACTAAAGCTCATATAACTATCAACGGTGGGGAGATAGCAGAACTATTTATAGATG
>CAZKUS010000523.1:0-1635 GCA_964556025.1 uncultured Clostridia bacterium
AGTTTGTCTGTTCAACGATATCGGAGATCAATTCGTTGGCTTTTTTAATTTCATCAGTTTTCTCATTAGTTTCTTGTACAGCATTATAGACTTCTTTAGCAATTTCATTATTTTCCTGGGCTTTCGTTCTTAAGTGATCTAAACTGTTATGTCCCTCATCTTTTAACTGAGCAATTTTTTCGTTAGAGGTATTCAATTCTTCTAAAAGTTGCTGATCTTCATCTATTAATTTACTTAATTCGCCCATTTCTCGTTGAAAATCTTCAGTCTCTTGGGCTTGATTACTAGCACCATTAGCTATCTCCTCTACTGCTTTGCCCACTTCATTGGCTGCACTGGTACTTTCCTCAGCATTTGCCGATAATTCTTGTGATGACGAAGCCACCTGTTCAGAAACTTGACTGATATTACCCACTAAATCTTTTAAATCAGATTTCATTTTATTAAAGCTGCTTGACAACTGTCCTATCTCGTCACTGACACTATCTTCTAAATCTACGGTAAAGTCGCCATTACCTGCTTTTTCTAAAGCAGCAGTCACTTTAGAGAATCGTTTGGTTATTCTTCTGGAAAATACTGCAATAACTAAAGTCGCTGCTACAATCGAAATTCCTAAAATAGTAAGTACTCCTTGTGAGATGCCCAAAATCCCTTGAACGTATTCGTCAGGCAGTCCTATAGAAAATATTCCTATAACTTCGTCAGTATCATTTCTGATAGGCATATACCCAGTATAATACGTCTCACCAGCAACTTCGGTTTCACCATAGTAGTTCAGTTCTTGTTCTAAAACAGCTTCCGCAATTTCCTCATCAGCTTCATCCCCTATAATCCTTTCACCTTCTTCTTCAATGGTTGTAGTAACCCTTTCATCTTCAAGAAAAATTGTGGCAGTTCCTCCAGTGAGATTAGCCACTTGATCAATCATATTAGTATTCTCACTAACCCGTAATCCACCTTTCATGAGGTATCCATTATCAATTTCCCAATCACCACTAAATTCGGCTTCAAGGTAACCGTGATTCATTTCCAGATAGGATGACACTGTTTCTTCAATACTTTCATTCAATCGATTTTGTAAAAACACATACGATACTATTATCATGATAATCATAATTGCGATTACAGCGATCATTATTTTGTTACCTATTTTGATATTAGTCAGCATAGTTACTCCTTCCCCCCTAAAAATTTATACATATAATTTACAACCATGTGAAATTATACCAATTTTCAAGCGCTAAGTATTGGGACTTTCATCCTAAATAATAAAATTTTGAATAAATTTTAAAAGAATTGACTTTCAAATACCGTCGACTTTTGCAAGGCTCAACATGATTTAACAGTCTCTTTAAAAATCACAAACTTTTCACAACATAATGTATAATAGCAATAATATGCTAGAGTTAAAATGTGATTTTAGACGTAACAATTATGCAAAAAACCATATTATTTTATCATTTATATACTTTCAGAATATTTCCAAATACTGTATAATTAAAATGAAGATAATATTTTAAAAAAACTTTAGATATTTTAATAAGGGGTTCAATTTTGAAGTTGAAATATTAAAATCACAAGCAAATTCACACTAAAATTCACATGACAAATCACAAATTTTTTCACATTAAAAAA
>CAZKUS010000524.1:0-1635 GCA_964556025.1 uncultured Clostridia bacterium
CACTGTGGAATAGGGAATACAATCCGTAGTCAGCATCACCAGTTACGGAAACCCAACCAAGGATATACATTTCATGATCTCCTTCAGCAGTTTCATCTAGATAAGTTCCCCACTCGCGGATACTGATATCCAAGTCTATACCTATTTGAGACAACTGTCCCTGTACCATTTCAGCAATGTCTTGTCTCTGCTGATCGTCATTTGTCCAAATTTCTGCTTCAAAACCGTCTTCATAACCGGCATCAGCCAATAGTTCTTGAGCTCTTTCCATGTCCTGCTCATAAGACCTTACATCCTGGTTATTGTGCAATACAGCTGGAGCTAGTGGACTTCGAGCTGGCTCTCCAAGACCGTAATAAACACCTTCCACAATTGGTTCCATCTCTAAAGCGTAGTTAATCGCCTGTCTTACTTTCTCATCATCAAATGGTTCTACTTCAGTATTAAAGCCTATATATTCAGTAGACAAATCATCTTCTCTCATCAGATCCATCTCTTCACCATCTTCTACCCTATCTAAGTCTGTAGGAGCAACGTCATAGATCACGTCGGCGCCACCAGTTTCCAATTCAATGGTTCTGTTAGTATCTTCTTCAATATTTCTGAAAGAGAGCTGTCCTACACCAGCTTCGCCTCTCCAATGATCGTCAAATCTTTCCAAGTCAATTTGGTTTCCAACTTCCCAATCATCAAACTGGAACGGTCCAGTTCCCACAGGATTTTGTCCAAAATCATCTCCGTATTCTTCAACTGCATCTTCATTTACGATAGCAGTTACAGAATGAGCTAAGTGAAATTCAATTGGAGCAAAAGTCTCATTCAACGGGATTTCAATAGTATAATCATCTTCCACTTCAATATTTTCAACATCTACCATTTCTAAGATAAAAGCACCTGGTGAAGCTTCATCTTCATCCAGAAGTCTCTCATAACTGAACTTCACATCATCGGCAGTCAATTCTTCTCCATTGTGAAATTCAACGCCTTCGCGAAGCTCGAACTCATAAGTGGTGTCATCTATCTGTTCCCAGTCTTCTGCCAGTCCTGGTTGAATTTCCATATCTTCGTCCTGTTCTAATAGAGTGTCAAAGATCTGTTCAGTTACTCTTGCAGATGGCTGATCGTTTTCTCCAATAGGATCAAGCGTGGGCGCATCTGCTCCCTGTGCTACAACCAAGTGATCTTCTTCTAATCGTTCTTCCATCTCTTCTTCTTTTTCATCCACATCTTCTTTTTCTTCCACATCTTCTTCAGGTTCAGTACCTTCTGCTTCTTCTTCATCCGGCTCCCCACAACCGGTAAAGCTGAATACCATAATACCGGCTAATACCAGGATTAACCAAAAACTCTTTCTGTTAACTAGTTTCAAACTGATCCCTCCTAAAATTTAAATTTCCCACTTCAGGTTATTAAAGTAACAATAAGTTGCCGTTGTTGAGCCTTTCTCAGCAACTACAAATCAGGTCTATCCGACAGTCTGACCTTTCCTCTTAGTTTTCACCCCCCCTGTGTACATAATTTTCTGTAAATTTACTTTTGTGTTTTAAAGGAAAACAATGACTATCTTCCTGTCCGCATTCATTCTACATATAATGTTTGTATATTGTCAATATAAACTTGAATTCGGCAAGTAAA
>CAZKUS010000525.1:0-1633 GCA_964556025.1 uncultured Clostridia bacterium
TTTTTTAAGATGAATTGCTTCAAGTAACATTTTCTACCTCCTCTTTCACTTCCTGATGTTTAGGCATTATTTCTTCAGGATCATAATCATGTGCTTCGGAAGCTAATCTAACGTAATCTTCAAGATCTCTTTTAGACAAAGATTCCAATTCTTTGCGTTCTTTGACATCTTTCATAACTAAATTGATAATTAGATGTTGAACTCCCTGTTCTGTATAATATTCTCGTATTTTTTCAGACATTCCTTCTTTTTTAGTTTCTACGCGAAGATAAGTCAATTCTGGATTTTCAATTTGCTGTAATGGATCTTCATCCGCTGTAATTATTTTGAACTTCTCTCCCCAAGGGTATTCAATAAAACTTACCTTTCCGTTTTTTATTTTCATGACCTTACCTTGTCTTTCTCGGAATTGAACCGGCTGTAACGGACCTAAATAAGCTCCATATTTTAATTTCCTCGGATTGTGTTCATGTCCTAAAACCCATTTAATATTTTCATGTTTAGCGGCAAAGTTCTGTAATTTTTTTCCCTCCTGATATTGTTGATTAAAAAAATTCCAGTGGCCAAATACTATTATTGGTTTGCTACCTTTTTGTTTCAATATAAAATCTTTCAATTCATTTTCATCGCAATAATAGCTGGAAAATACCAGGGTATAACCCTCTCTTTTAATTGCTTCGATATCTTCAACAGTTGTTACTGAATCAATAGTTTGGTCTAATATTTCTGCTAGGGATGTATATTTTTCATTATCAGCAGACCGATCGTGATTTCCTAACACTATATATGCTTCTTTATCTTTAAATATTTCATAAGCATCCTCTAATATTTTACCATCAATAGTGTTTCGGTTGTGAGTTATATCTCCCAGAAAAATTGAGGGCTGCCTAAAAACTTTCTTCAGCAGCCCCAGTCTACGTTGATATCTCAAATCTTCACCATCTTTTAAACGAGAATATGGAAGGTTTCTATTTAAGTGTAGGTCTCCAAATACTGTTAACATTAATCATCCTCCTCATTATATTTATTATACGCTACTGCCAACCTTTGTTTCTTCTCCGGGAATTCTTTCTTTGCTGTTTCATTACTCATAAAGCGATTGACGAATTCTTGTTCATCTTCGTCAGGTTTTGGTTTCGGTAATGGCATTATTATATTCCTCCTTTCTCTTTATATTTATTATTTGTATTAACAACTTCAGTCATCAACGCTCCCAAAGCATTGGACAAAAAATGTGGGTGGCAAGCTTGATAAGTACCTAAATGATCTTCATTGTTGAAAGCTAAAAAAAATATCAGAAAATGATTTCAATCTTAATTTTAGTTTTTGACATTTTTATTCCCCCTTCGGTTTCCTTATAATAAAATATTCTTATATCTTGAAATCAATTTCTACATAGCTAACAGGTGCTGTTGCTGTAAGTCTTCGAAATAATTCATTATTTAGTCTTTTCATTATTTCATTCCAATTATCATCAAATTCCATAGCTTTATCATCAATATAAATATCCGCTGTAATTTTTCGGCTTTCATTATGCCCGAACATTTCCCATTCTTTTTCAGTTAATGCGGAATTATCATTAAAAGCATCATATGGTATATCATGTTCATCTAAAAACTCTTTAGCCTCCTGA
>CAZKUS010000526.1:0-1632 GCA_964556025.1 uncultured Clostridia bacterium
GTTAGGTCTAGTTGTTCCTGAATATGTAGAAATTGATTCCATTGAAGAAATGGCAGATTAATTATCAATCACTGTAAAATGTATCTTTTAATTATTAAGGTTTAATTAAGTTAAAAGAACCTCCTGTCAGATTAGTGCGGGAGGTTCTTTAATTCAGTTTAGAAAAGTTGCATTTAGTAAGTATACTTAATATTTAAAAAGGGGGCTATTATATGCCTAAGAAACCTGTATTGACTTGCGCAGTTACTGGAGTAGGAGATACAACTGGTAAAAATGAAAATGTTCCTGTAACACCTAAGGAAATTGCCGAATCAGCTATTGCTGCTGCTAAAGCAGGAGCTACTGTGGCTCATGTGCACGCCAGAGACCCGCAAACTGGTGGAGCAAGCCATGATATTGAACTTTACAAAGAAATCGTTACTAGAATTCGTGAAGCTGATACAGATGTGATTGTGAATATCACTTCTGGTGGTGGTGGAGACTTAATCTTGGATACATCTAACCCCACAGAGGGTGCAGAAGGTACCGATATTCAAACTCCTGCTGAGCGCAATGCTCCCATTAAAGAGCTACTCCCAGAAATGTGTAGTTTAGATTGCGGTAGTTACAATATGGGAGATTTAATCTATGTAAATCCTGCTCAATGGGCAAGGGAGCAAGCCAAACTAATTCAATCAACGGGAGCAAAGCCGGAAATAGAGTGTTTTGATACCGGTCATATCCATTTGGCCAATCAATTGATTAAAGAAGGTTTAATTGACGGTACTCCTTTATTTCAATTCTGTTTAGGAATTCCTTGGGGGGCCGATTCTGATGTGGATACCTTGGCTTATATGAAGAATAAAATCCCTGAAAATGCCGAGTGGTCAGCATTTGGAATTGGAAAAAATCAGTTTCCGATTTTGGCTCATGCTGCTTTAATGGGCGGCAATGTGCGAGTTGGCTTAGAAGACAATATATACCTGAAGAAGGGTGTATTGGCAAATAACGAGCAGCTAGTAGATAAAGCTGTGGATATATTGGGCCATTTTGGAATAGAACCTATGACTCCGGCAGAAGCTAGAGAACACTATAATTTATTAGATCCTAATGCCGAGTAGTTTCTACGATTTCTATTAGTGAAAATATCAAATATTTTATGGAAAAGTTGGTGATGAATCAATGAATAATAAATTAGCCGTAATCGGTACAGGAGTAATTGGAAATGGTTGGATTGCTAGAGCTTTGGCTAGAGGTATGGATGTAGTAGCATATGATCCTGCTGAAGGAGCACAAGCTGAAACTCATAGGGCAGTGGATAATGCTTGGCCTGCTCTAGAGGAAATCGGTTTAGCACCGGGGGCTTCTAAAGAGAGACTTACTTTTGTGGATAATGTAGAAGCTGCCGTCAAGGATGCCGATCTCATTCAAGAAAATGTTCCCGAAAGGGAGCAGTTAAAAAGAAAGGTAGTGGCTGAGATAGATGCATATGCTTCTCCTGAAAGTATTATTGCATCAAGTACTTCAGGGATTGTGCCCAGTACATTGCAACAAGATTGTCAAAAACATCCTGAACGTGTGATTGTTGCTCACCCCTTTAATCCAGTTCACATTTTACCTCTTGTAGAGCTCGTAGGGGGCGAACAAACTGAT
>CAZKUS010000527.1:0-1623 GCA_964556025.1 uncultured Clostridia bacterium
GAGGATATAGGATTTGGCCTGGAAAACCAACCTGGTTACTGCCCTACCCATATCCATCGAAAATACCTTGTAAGAGACCTTTGCGGAAATGAAACTGAGGTAACGCAGGTCATAACCATAACGGAAGATGAAACATTATCCCAATATCAAGACTCTATAGAGGAAGATGTTCAAGGAGCACTTGGAGAAATGTGGGGAACAGATAAAGAAAACTTCCCAGTAGTAAGTGAAGGAGAATTCGAAGAATATACACACGGAATACACATAGGTATATGCGATCCGGAAGACGAACCAGAACACGATAACTGCCAGAGACTAGAAGACAGAGACTACTCACTAGGAACACCAGCCATATTTAGAGGAAGATTCGAAGAAAAAATCTACATCCATGCAAAAGACGCTTCAGACCTGCTCAACCTAACAGAAAGATTCGAACTAGCATTCGGAGAAACAAGATCAGGACTAGCACTAGAAATGATGAATAGAGATGACCCAACACTGGGAGGACTAACAATAGCACCGGAAGAATTAAGGTACTACTGCTGGTCACAAGGAGCACCACAGTGCCCAGGAGGAGAAGCAACGCTAAACGCACTGGAACAACTAGGAGAAACAATGCTAGGAGCACCTGAAGTAGAACTAGAACAGAAAACGGACTTCGAAGAGATCCTACTAAGAGAAGGTGGAGACGAAGAAAACATAACTGAATTAGATTACATAATAGTATCATCGGACAACACAAGAGACCTAAGAAAAAGCGGTCAACTAGGAGCAAACCCTTATATAAGCGGACCAGGAGGATACATAGACATCTTTGGAGAAGGAGTAAGATCACAAAGATTAAGACTACCACCTGGAGGAGTACTATACCAACCATAAGGACCAACAACACTACTAGTTCCACAAGATAACGAAGCAAATGCACCTAACCTACTGCAAGAACTACACTTCCAACTAACAATATAAGAATAAAGATATAAAAACCCTGAAAATATTATAAATACGAGGGAAAAAATGGAAAAAAACAATAAAAGACTGTTGAAGAAAACGCTGCTCGTGCAGATAGCAGCAGTAACCCTAGCCTTGATAATGTTCAATGTTCCAGCATCAAGAGCAAAAAGACTCAACCAATTCAAAATGCCCGACACCACAATATACGACGTATCCAGCGGAGAAACAGTACCCGCAGGAATAAACCTACAAGCATACTGCGAAGGACCAAACGAAGATGGATGGTGGATAGCAGGATGTGACGAACCAGGAGCAAGCAGTGGAGAAGGAATAACAGATGACAGCGGAGTAGTAGAAGAACTAGATGGAGAATACGAAGGAGGAATATACACAGAAGGATGCAGACACGGATACTACGGAAACTGCAAACTCGCAATAAACACAGATCAAGACGTAGAAGAACTAGAACCTGACCAAGCAGAAATATCAGGAGCAAGCGGAAGATGGAAAGGAACAGTATCCAAAGAAGACCTAATCTGGTACGACAACTGGAAAGACGACGACCCAGAACAATACTTCCAAGGAATAAGCGGATCAGAAGAATACGACCAATCAACAGGAGCAACAATAGCAGGATGGGTAACGATGGCAGCGATAATAATAATTCTAACA
>CAZKUS010000528.1:0-1622 GCA_964556025.1 uncultured Clostridia bacterium
ATCTACAGGGGTACAGGTAGATTTGGTTTATGGAAATAGTGGTGAACTACTTTCACAGCTTGAATCTAGTGATTCTGGAGGGGTTTTTATCCCTGGGGACCCACAGTTTTTAGATCGAATGAACCAAGATCAATTGGTAGAAAGATATACTGTGGCTCATCATTATCCTGTACTGGTTACTATAGCTGAAAACTCCGATGATTATTCGGATATTTCAGCACTTAAAAAAGGTTCTCCCCAATATATTTTAGTAGAACCTGATCTCAGTGCACTGGGTGATAGCACCCAACGCTTGATAGACAATGTAGAATTGCGAGAACAGGTAGATGCCAATTTGCGAGGTATTGTGGGGACAGCTAATCAAGTACCATTGTATTTGACTATGGGAGTGGGAGATGTGGGTATCACTTGGTACAGTAATTATCTCAGGTTTGATGAAGATTTGGAAAAGGTAGCTTATCCTGAAAGTTATCGAGAGGAAGTACCTATAGATGGTGCAGCAGTGATAGCCCAAGATGAATCTGGTGAACCCGGGAAATCAAATGAATACGGACAAAGTTTTTTGGATCAAGCAGTTAGCGCTGATTCTGGATTTGATACTAATTCTGAATTACAAAGGGAGCGGGAATTTTTAGATTACATCACATCTTCCAAGGCCTATGAAGTATTTCAAGAACACGGATATATAGTGAATAGGTGATGAATTATATGAGATATTATAATAGAAGATTAAATTATTTAAAATTAATTTTTATAACAATATTGATTTTGTACACTGGCTTACTTTTGGCCACATACGGCCAGTTATTTCGTGGATTTCACTTAGGGGAATTTACTTCCCTAGTAGCTTCCCAAGAGATCTGGTACTCCATCAGATTTAGTCTGTTTACTTCAATCACAGCTTTAATAGTTGCTGTGATAGTTGGTATACCTTCGGCATATATCCTGTCTAGAGAAGAATTTGTCGGTAAAAGGATTTTGGAATCATTTTTGTATTTACCTGTTTTTTTACCTCCCCTGGTCAGTGGTTTGGCTTTAGTCCTATTGGTTTCCCAAGGGCCAGCCAGTGCATTGTCTTCTCGAGGAATAGATATTATGTTTTCTACACCAGGAGTAATTACAGCCCAGGCCTTTATAGCAACTCCCCTAGCTATTCGCTCTTTTCAGACAGCATTTTATTCAGTGGATCGTCGATTGGAAGAAGCGGCTGAAACACTTGGAGATAGTCCAGAAGAAGTTTTTACAACTGTTACTCTTCCTCTTGCCTGGAAGGGAATAGTGACGGGGATTTTGCTGGCGTGGGCTAGAGCTCTAGGGGAATTTGGTGCTACTATTATGTTGGCAGGGGCTATTCGAATGCGCACAGAGACCCTCCCGATTTCCATTTATTTGAATATGTCATTGGGTGATGTGGATAGTGCCGTGGCTGTAGGAATTTTAATGTTAATAATTGCAGTGGTTATTTTGGTTGTTTTTAACTATTTACTGGGAAAATCAACAACTTATTTTAGGCTTCCCAGGTAAAAGGGCTGTTATATTCTGCTGTTGATAGATTATATCTATCAACATTCAAGTTTAATACAGCCTAGGTAATAGAAAGAGGGGAACTGCTTTGAACCTTT
>CAZKUS010000529.1:0-1613 GCA_964556025.1 uncultured Clostridia bacterium
GTATTGTAATTTTATAGAATAAATATAACTTTGGTTTGTAATTTGGAGGTGAGGTTCATGAGTAAAAAGCTGTTTTCTTCGGAATCAGTTACTGAAGGCCATCCCGATAAAGTGGCCGATCAAATTTCCGACGCTATTTTAGACGCCATGCTGGATAAAGATCCCTCTGCCCGAGTAGCGGCAGAAACTATGGTGACCACTGGATTGGTATTGGTTGCTGGTGAAATAACCACTAAATGTTATGTGGATATTCCCAAATTAGTTAGAGAAACTGTTCAAGATATCGGTTATACCAGGGCAAAATACGGTTTTGACGGTGAAACATGTGCTGTATTGACTTCCATTGATGAGCAATCTCCCGATATTGCTCAAGGTGTAGATAAAGCTCTGGAAAAACGCCAAGAAGAAATTACTGAAGATGAAATAGAAGCCATTGGTGCCGGAGACCAGGGTATGATGTTTGGTTATGCTAGCAATGAGACTGAAGAATATATGCCCCTCCCTATATCTCTAGCCCATAAAGTCACTCGGCAGCTATCCAGAGTGAGGAAAAATGGTACATTACCGTATTTACGGCCTGATGGTAAGGCTCAAGTAACAGTAGAATACCGCAATAATGAGCCCTATCGAATAGATAAAGTAGTGGTCTCTGCTCAACACAGCCCTAAAATTACTATGGAGCAGTTGGAACAGGATATCATAGAATATGTAATCAGACAAGTGGTATCAGCAAAGCTCTTGGATAACGATACTGAATATCTGATCAATCCCACAGGTAGATTTGTAGTGGGAGGCCCTCAAGGTGATGCAGGTACTACGGGCAGGAAAGTAATTGTCGATACATATGGAGGATTGGCTCGCCATGGAGGTGGGGCTTTTTCCGGTAAAGATCCCACAAAGGTTGATAGGTCAGCGGCTTATGCTACTAGATATATTGCCAAAAATATAGTGGCTGCCGGCTTGGCTGATAAATGTGAACTGCAGGTAGCTTATGCCATAGGTGTGGCTAACCCTGTTAGTATCATGGTAGAAACTTTTGGCACAGCTAAAATTCCGGAAGAACAAATAGAGCAGTTAGTAAGCAAACACTTTGATTTGAGGCCAGGGGCTATTATCCGAGACCTTGATCTACTCCGTCCTCTTTACAAACAGGTGGCTTGTTACGGGCATATGGGCAGAGATGATGTCAATGTACCTTGGGAACAGATTGATAAGGCGGAACAGCTTAAGTTAGATGCCGGATTATAATACTGTACATATGTACGTAAGCCAGGCTGGGACTGGAGCTTAAGTCTCAGCCTTTTCTGTTGTTCAACCAAAGTTGAAAATTAATAGCTACAAAACATAACTGCACCTTTTTTTTAGGCGCTTTTATATTCTGTTGTTGATAGCAATAAAACTTCAATCTCACTTTAAATGCTTGTTTTGATACATCTAAAACTCTCAAATAGTCGAATTAAAGCTTCCTGATCAATTGCTCATCCATGAGCATGATCAGCAAATAACCTCCTGTTATTTGGCTTTAATTCTCCTATTTGCTCATTAAGATGTATTATCAAAACCGCATAATACGTTCACTTGAAGTTTTATTGCTATCAACATTCAACTTTAAC
>CAZKUS010000530.1:0-1613 GCA_964556025.1 uncultured Clostridia bacterium
TACATGTCCACCAACACCTGGATGCCTCTTTTAATGTATTTGATCACCATGGGGCTTTCCTCCTCGGCTGGTTGTTTGACATCCTCCCACAGCTAAAGCAGTGGGATTTCTGCTTGTTTTTCGTAAAAGTTCTCTATTTAAATTTCTCTATCATCTCACTATTCTTTTTTGATAGGGGAAAATCCTGCTTTTTGCTTCAGTTTTATGGTGTCGGTTAATAAGGATCGGTTAATAAAGATCGATTAAAAAGGGTCGGTTAAAACGGGCGATTTTATCATGCACGATGCACGTGACAATATTTTGCCACAAACATCCAATAAACGGGAGGATCAAACAGACCATCCTTTAGCAGCATATATGCTGTGCTTATAATAGCGCCTATAACAGGTATTATCATAGAAACACCTGCACTGAGAAGCCAATCGATCAATGCAGCTATAAACCGGGTTTGAACATTTACCTTTGGATATTCCAACATGCACTATCCACCTTCCCTTAAAAATTATTAGTTTGATATTAGATTATTTCTACTGACTCTATTTTTTGGCCTTCACAAACCTTATAGTTAGAATTGTAATTATTAAAATAATAGCTATCCCTATAAACGCTATACCAAGTGTGATCATCCCAACAGTAAAAAACACGCCGTACCATTCCACCGGATGTTCAGCTACAAAGCTATCCCACCATGTTATTTCTTCTCTAGGATAAGTAGAAAATACTAAATCATCTTCTGGAAGCCCACTTAACGAAGCTTCATACACTCCTTGTTCATCTTCCACTTTTGAAAGAGGGATGCTTGCATCCAAAATATATGGCGCTGATTCATTTAACTCGATCCTGATATCGAGTTCACCAAATCCTTGAAAATTTTCAGCGGGATGAAGTAAGTAAGCAAAGGTGTTTATATAGTCTCTACTTTCACTCCTATCCATAGTGGCTTTCATAGGATAGCTGATCTCTAATTCATTCGTACTATTTCCTTCAAAATCAACTTCAAACAAATAGAGAAAGATATTATCATCATTAATTGCTTCTGCTTCATTGGAAAGTTCATTCAAATTATCAACCAGTTTATCAATACTGATTTGATTGGCAAATGCCTCAGGATTTTCTAAATAGTCATTGACTTCTACATTTCCAGCACTAAACATTTGATAATCCAAATGTTTGTCATTTAATTTAATCTCAGTATCTGGCAACATATCCCTATCTCTTGAATCTGTGATTAAAGGGAAAATAATAGGTACGTTAATACTATCATCAGAAAGATTTTTTAGGGTATAATTGGCTTCAACATTAGCTTTCCAAGCCCTATCTTCATCAATATTAAAAAATAGTTCTTCTCTCTTGACTTCAATAGATGAATCTTCCATGGGGGATATGCTTAATCCAGGGTATTCTTCAATATATACTGGGGTGGCGTTAGCAAGTACCAAAGCAGGTATCAGTAATATGAATAGCAAAAGCAATAGGCTAATCTTAATACGCAATAAAATCACCTCTTAATAATTTGTTGCGGTATAAACACTGTTAAGGTTGTATTTTAGGCCATTTTCAGTGAACCTCTCATGACTAAAGTCACGAGCTTCTAGTATCACTACTAGAACTTC
>CAZKUS010000531.1:0-1613 GCA_964556025.1 uncultured Clostridia bacterium
TCAAAGTAGAGGCAAAGTCACTTCAGTAGACAAAGCCAATGTTTTGGAATCCAGTCGTTTGTGGCGTGAAACGGTGAAAAAAATAAGTAAAGACTATCCTGATGTGGACGTAGATTATATGTATGTAGATAATTGTGCCATGCAGTTAGTAACAAATCCCCAGCAGTTCGATGTAGTCTTGGCTTCTAATATGTTTGGCGATATTTTGAGTGATCTGACTTCAGTACTTCCAGGGTCCATTGGTTTGATGCCTTCAGCTTCATTGGGAACCAAACAGATAGAGCTGTACGAACCTGTACACGGCTCGGCACCTGACATTGCCGGTCAGGGATTAGTCAATCCTATTGCAGCAGTACTAAGTGCTGCAATGATGCTTCGTCAGAGCTTGAACATGGAGCGGGAAGCTGAACTGGTAGAGCGTGCTGTGGATCAGGTATTAGAATCGGGATATCGAACTCGAGATATTTACAACCAGGATGAATCCGGAGTTGAATTGGTAAGTACTTCAGAATTAGGGGATAAGATTACACAAATTCTACAAAGTTAAGATAAGGCGCTGTTATATTTTATCAACATTCAGTTTTAACTGAGTCTAAAATAAAATTTGCGAGTATAGGAAGGGAGTGGATTATTTGAAAAAAAGTGATATCATTACAAAAGGCCCTAAAGGCGCCCCTGCCAGGAGTTTACTTTATGGTATCGGTTATTCAAAAGAAGATCTGGACAGACCTTTAATCGGAGTAGTCAATGCCCAAAATGATTTAATTCCAGGCCATAAACATCTAGATGAAATTGCTGAACAGGCAAAGCAGGGAATACTGATGGCTGGAGGGCTTCCCCTAGAATACCCAGCTATCGGTATTTGCGATGGCATTGCCATGGGTCACGACGGTATGCGCTATCCTCTGGCCTCTAGAGAGCTGATCTGTGATTCTATTGAAGCCATGACTAATGGACACGCTTTAGATGGTCTGGTATTGATCCCAAATTGTGACAAGATTGTTCCTGCTATGCTCATGGCTGCCGCTAGATTGAATATTCCCTCGGTGGTAGTAAGTGGTGGTCCCATGAAAGCTGGGGAGTATCAAGGGGAAAAAGTGGATTTCAGTAATTGTATAGAAAAAGTAGGCGCTTATCAAAACGGAAATGTGACAGAAGATGAGCTAGAAGCTGTAGCCGAACAGGCTTGTCCCGGATGTGGTTCTTGTTCTGGGTTGTTTACAGCTAATAGCATGAACTGTCTTACAGAAGTCTTGGGAATGGGGCTGCCCTATAATGGTACGGCTCTGGCCCAAACAGGTGCAAGGTTAAAGCTAGCGAAAGATGCTGGTAAAACTGTCATGACCTGTATGGAAAGAGATATCAAACCGCGGGATGTAATGACTTATGAAACATTTAAAAATGCTATTACTGTGGATATGGCCATGGCGGGGTCATCAAATACTGTACTGCATCTTCCAGCTATAGCCAATGAGGCAGATATTGAACTCCCTTTGGAATTATTTGATGAACTAAGTCAAAACACGCCTTATTTGACCAAGTTGAGTCCGAGTGGCAAACATCACATTGAAGATCTTCATGAAGACGGGGGTATTCCTGGAGTTATGAAAGAG
>CAZKUS010000532.1:0-1606 GCA_964556025.1 uncultured Clostridia bacterium
GAAACCTCCGTACAGCCATCAAATAAATGATGGTCTGTTTTTGGACAGAATTGATGAAGTAGAGATCGCTCATCATCCTTTTGACCTACCTGTTAAAGGGTGGTGGTCAAATCACTGGTTATCTGATAGCGAAAAAGAACGCCGTTGAAGGTTTTTCCAGTAATGACTGTATTATAACATAAAACAAAGCTATTATCAGTGCACTCTGCTCTTAAATGTAAAAACCCGCCAAAGGCGGGTCTTATTTACATGTTCTCTTCAATTTTGTTTTGCAGTTCTTCCCGGGGAAGATATCCTACCATTTGCTCTTGTACTTCCCCGTCTTTAATAAGTACCATTGTCGGTATACTCATAACCCCGTACTCACCGGCAGTATCAGTATTTTCATCCACATTAACCTTACAAATTTTAATTTTCCCATCCATTTCTTCCGAAAGCTCTTCCACTACCGGTGCTACCATTTTACAAGGTCCACACCACGGAGCCCAAAACTCTACCAACACAGGTTTATCGGCATCTAACACCTGTTCTTTAAAAGTAGCATCTGTCACATCAATAATTTTAGACATTTGTATCTCTCCTTCCAAAAGTAAATAATTAGTTTATGTTAAAAGTTTTTCAGCATGAAAGGCGGCTATTGCACCATCAGATGTGGCTGTAACCACTTGTCTTAAAGTTTTTCTTCTCACATCACCTATAGCGAAAACACCTTCAACATTTGTTTCCATATTTTCGTTTGTCACTAAGTAACCATTCTCTAGTTCTAGATCTGCGCTGAGAAAGCCTGTGTTGGGTATAGCGCCAATATAAACGAATACACCTTGACAGTCCATCTGTTCTTGTTCCAATGTTTTTACATTTTCAAGTAACAGAGAGCCCAACATTTTTTCGCCTTTAAGTTCTTTAACTACAGTATCGTATTTGATCTCTATATTTTCACAATCGGCAGCTTTCTTTTGTAAGTAATCCACTGCTCTCAGCCTATCTCTTCTGTGTATTAATGTAACATGATTAGCCAATCGACTCAAATAAATTGCCGACTCAACGGCAGAATCACCACCACCTACCACTGCAACCTGTTTATTCTTGAAAAACGCGCCGTCACAAATGGCGCAGTATGATACACCTTTTCCTTGAAACTCTTGTTCTCCAGGCGCATTTAACCACCTAGGGCTTTCACCTGTAGCGATAATAACAGTTTTAGCTTTAAATTCATCTTTTCTAGTTATAATAGCTTTTACTGATCCAGAAAAATCAGTTTCCACTACCTCTCCGGTTTTAATTTCCACACCAAATTTACGTGCTTGCTGATCTAATTTCTGAGCCAGTTCTACTCCTGTAATCCCCGATGGAAACCCAGGGAAATTATCCACGTCCTCTGTGTTCAGTAACTGTCCACCAGGAGCCATTTGCTCAATTATCACAACATTTAATCCGGCTCGAGAAGCATAAATGGCTGCAGTTAAGCCTCCAGGGCCACTCCCGATAATAGCCACATCGTATACTTGTTCTGTTCGCGATTCATTTGACATATTGTACACCTCCCATACCCCCTTGGGTATTTTAATTGTAACTCTAAATTAATTTCATGTCAAATACATTTGAC
>CAZKUS010000533.1:0-1600 GCA_964556025.1 uncultured Clostridia bacterium
CCCGCATCGTTGGTTGTATGTTTGCGGTCTTTCTCGCTCATAATTTGTACCTCCTATAGATAAGGATTTGCTTCTCTACTGAGTAAAAAATACCATACTTCTTGCGACAAAACAATTCACCCGAGCCAAAAACAAACATTCTTTCTGACTATGCACAGCACATTGTTCAGGAACCACATAATGATTTCCAGATATACAATCTTATACCACCGATTATAAGTACACCTTTTTGATTCTGATTCATTTGGACACCTCCACTTTTAATATAATACTTAATTGTTAACAATTTCTTAACAATTTCTTAACAAAACTGCCTTATCGAAACATAGAGAAAAAACAATTGAGTACTCAGCAGAAAATTGCTGAAATGACTGAGTAAATAAGTATATCGTTACAGTAACTGATACACATGATGTGGAAACTTAGCCTTTAATTTTGATTTAGAAGATGACATGGTTAGCTATCAGGGTAGTTGATGAAAAAGGCAAAAATCCTTTTCAAACCCTGTATGGTTCAATAGTTTCCATTAATTCATCTCAGCCGCCATTAAACTTTTAAGGAATTGTTGAGAGAAAATGGATTGAAGTCTATTCAAGGTCCAAGTAGGAACTCAAATAAATTAGAAAAATGTATTTTAAACCAAAAAACCCGAGCCACAAATACCAGCACACCAAAAAGCACTCCCCAGGCCACCATAGCTTCATTTTCCACCTGCGTTTCCCCCTTGCCAACCTGCGTTCCCACCTTGCCAACAGATCAAACTATGCAGACAGCCTGCTTGCTTAAACCCTTGCAGATAAAATTTATTCGAGAACACCCAAAGAAAAGCTCCGACCTAACTAGTTATCTTTCTTCTAATCTTAGCTCACCGTGAGCACACTACAATCTTTAGCTTCTTGAACTACGGCACTACTAACACTTCCAAGGAATATTTTCTGCAAACCACTCATACCTCTTCTGCCAATAACAATCATGTCAAATTCTTCCCCGCAACCTACTTTGATGATAGTATTGGAAGGTTGCCCTTCTTTCCAAATTGTACGTGTCTTAATGTTTTTGTTTTCGAACATTTTCATGGCTTCTGAAAGAATCTTTCTTTTGTATTCCTTATGTTCTTCCTGTATTTTTCTAAAGCGGTCCAAGTCCTCTTGTGACGGAGAACCAGTTATGTCTCTTATAGAAGTTAACCCAGGCAAGCCTTCATTAACGTGAATTATGGCTACTTCATCTACATTACATCCTTCAGCGATTATTGAAGCTTTATTTAAAGCTTTTTGGCTTTGCTCCGACCCATCCACACAAACTAAAATTTTCATTTAAATAACCCCTCCTTAGTGATATAATTATGAAGTTTTGTACTGAACATTTTCTAAACAAATTATTAACAATTTCACCCACTAATCTAACTGATTCTTTCTAAGTATTTTCACTTAATGCTAGAAAAAAATATGAACCATCTTCATTAATTAGCAGTTAACGAAGATGGTTCATATCAGAACAAAAAGGAATTAAAGAGTCTAAAAGACTCTTTAATTCCGAGAGGCTATTTATGTTTTACTTATTAATGGATGATTATATTTTTGTCACCATTGCCGATGAA
>CAZKUS010000534.1:0-1596 GCA_964556025.1 uncultured Clostridia bacterium
AAATTTGCTAAATCAAGATTTCAGTGCAAAGACAGTGAACCAGAAATGGGTTGGTTTAGAGGAGTTAAAGAGTTAGCAGTTTTGAGTACAGGAGAAAAAATAAAGAACATTAATAAATCTAAAGAGGTTCGTAGGTTAAATAAGAAGTTGAAAAGATTACAACGTAGGGCAAGTAGGCATTATGAAAAACTAAAAAAGATAGGAGGTGAAAACCGTTACAGGAAATCTAAAAACCTAATAAAACTTGAAAAGGAAATTTTAAAAATTCACAAAAGGCTTAATAATATTCGTGATAACCATATTCATCAATTAACTGCGGGTCTGGTGAAAACCAAGCCAGAGTTTATAGTAATTGAAGATTTGAATATAAAAGGGATATTAAAAAACAAACATTTATCAGATGCAGTAAAAAACCAAAAATTACATGAATGTAAAAGACAATTAGAATACAAATGTGATTGGTATGGAGTAGAATTAATTATAGCAGATAGAACATTTCCTAGTTCGAAAACTTGTAGTAAGTGTGGTGAAATAAATCAGAATCTTAAACTATCAGACAGAGTTTTTGAATGTAGTTGTGGTTTAAGGATAGACAGAGACTTAAACGCATCTTTAAATTTGAGACAGTATGGTTATAATCAATTAACAAGTTAGCATTACAGGCACTTGTTAATATGTACCCGTACGTTAACGGGGAATTCAAGCCTTTGGAGAGTTATATCAAACAGGAGTAGCTTATGCGAAACTGGACTCGTTGAATTAGGAAGGGAAACTTTTCAAGTTTATTAGTTTATTTATAACTTTTTATAAGTTTCCTGTAACGGTAATCAATTTGACTCAAGACAGTGAATTTACAAAAATCAAAAGTGGTGTATTAGGATTAGATAATGTTTTACAAGGTGGTTTTATATCAGGTAATACCTATTTAATAACAGGTGGGCCAGGTACGGGTAAAACTACTTTAGGTTTGCAATTTCTGTGTCAAACTGCCCAAAAAAATTCAAAATCGTTATTTGTAAGCTTTTCTGAATCGACAGCAAAAATTAAAAGAGATGCACTTAATAAAAGTCTAGAAATAGAAGGTGTAGATTTTTTAGACTTAACCCCGTCTCAAACAAATTCGGAAGAAATAGATTATGATGTATTTTTCTCCAGCGAAGTAGAACAATCTCCTATCATAGAAAGTATCATGAATCGTATAAGAGAAATAAAACCAGACCGCGTCTATTTGGATGGAGTGTCCCAGCTAAAATATATATCATCAGATAATTATCAGTTTCGTAAACAAATGCTGACTTTAATAAGTTTCATTTCCAATTATGAAAGTACCTTAGTGTTATCTTCCGAATCAAGTGAAACTATCAAAGACGATGACTTACAGTTTATCAGTGATGGAGTCATAGGGCTAATATTTACTGGAGAAGAACGAGGCCTTGAAGTTCATAAATTTAGAGGTTCCGATTTCAAGAAAGGTTTTCATTCTATGCGATTAGGGACTAAAGGGATGATAGTGTATCCAAGAATAACACCTGAAGAATTGAAAAAAGAATCAAAACCAATACAAGGAGAATTATCCTCGGGAGTTCCAGAGATTGA
>CAZKUS010000535.1:0-1585 GCA_964556025.1 uncultured Clostridia bacterium
ATAAATGAGCCTTAGAGTTGTTGTAATATACAACTCTCCGCGAATGTTGGCCATACAGGTGAATTTAACTTTAACAGAGACTTAAAAAATAGAGATCACTTTAAAGGAGGCTTTTAAATGGATAGTAATACCTTTAGAAAATATGGTTATCAAATGGTGGATTGGATTGCTGATTATTACGAACAAGTGGAGAATTATCCTGTTAAATCGCAAGTAGAACCTGGTGAAATTAAGTCACAACTTTCCTGTACTCCTCCAGAACATGGAGAGGATATGGAGGAAATCATGAGGGATTTTCAAAATAAAATTCTACCTGGAATTACTCACTGGCAGCACCCTAATTTTTTTGCATATTTTCCTGCAAATACAAGCCCACCCTCTGTGTTGGGTGATATGCTTGCTTCAGGCATGGGAGTGTTAAGTATGTTATGGCAGAGCTCTCCTGCTGCCACAGAACTTGAGGAAGTAGTATTGAATTGGTTAAAAGACATGCTGTCTTTACCGCCAGATATGAAGGGCGTAATACAGGATAATGCTTCTACTGCAACATTGTGTGCTTTATTAGCTGCAAGGGAGACGGCCGCAGATTTTTACACAAATATCGAAGGAGTAAGGAAACCACTAGTGGTGTATACTTCTGAAGAAGCACATTCTAGCGTTGAGAAAGGAGTTAAGATAGCAGGTTATGGAAAAGATAACCTAAGATACATACCTACTGATGAAAATTTTGCTTTACTACCAGAAGAACTAGAAAAAGCTATCCGAGAAGATAAACAACAAGGTTTCATTCCTGCATGTGTGGTGGCGACAGTTGGAACCACATCCTCCACGGCTGTAGATCCTGTCTCATCGATAGGTGAAATTTGCAAGCGACATAACCTGTGGCTTCATGTGGATGCAGCTTTTTCAGGATCAGCAGCTATCTTAGAAGAAAAACGCTACCTTTTACAGGGTGTAGAGTTGTCCGATTCATGTGTAATAAATCCTCATAAATGGCTACTCACTAACTTTGATTGTTCTGCCTTTTTTGTCAAGGACGAAGAAAAACTAATCAATACATTAACTATACTACCTGAATATTTAAAAACAAATGTAGATTCACAAGTGACAAACTATAGGGATTGGGGTATACAATTAGGAAGAGGATTTAGGGCGCTAAAGCTTTGGTTTGTGCTAAGGTCTTATGGAGTTAGCGGACTACAGGAGATACTCCGCAATCATATTTCGTGGGCTAATATGTTCAAAGATTGGGTAGAAAATGATAACCGTTTTGAAGTAATGGCACCGGTTCATGTAAGTTTGGTATGTTTTAGGTTTAACGATGGAAGTTCTCAAAACAAGCTTAATGATATTAACAAAAAACTATTAGAGAATATTAATTCAACTGGGGAAGCTTTTCTAACCCATACTTCCTTAAATGATTCATTTGTCTTGAGGATGGCTATTGGTCAACGATTAACTGAAAAACGTCATATTAAAGAGACCTGGGATTTAATATCTAAAAAGGCCGACGAACTAGTATATTAATAGTTATTAGTGATTGTGGTTAATCTAGTCAATCAGTGAGAATAATAAATGTAACATA
>CAZKUS010000536.1:0-1584 GCA_964556025.1 uncultured Clostridia bacterium
TAATCTTATTTCATCTGCCATAAGAAGAACTTTAAATCTAACCATTTAAATATTTTACGCATCTCTACTTGGGTTTAGAGCTTGTTTCTTCTTTAATCCAATTTAAGAAATCTTCATTTGCATTTGCATCTATAGTTAAAATACAAGGAATATCATATGAATGAAGCTTAGCAACTTCTTCTCTCGCCATTTCAACTTTTTCAGATGAGGTTTTAGCTAATAGAACGGTTTCTGGCTCTTTCTCAACATTTCCATTCCATCTATATATAGACTTCATAGAATAAATATTACCACAAGCTATCAAGCCTTTTTCTAAAAGTTTAGAAGCTAAATTCTCTGCTTCTTTTTCATCTTCAACCGTTATATACAATAATTTCATATAGCTAATTAAAAAAAGGATTTATATAAAATTTGCTAAGACAAGATTTATAAATAATAATATTTTACCGAGAGCTGGATTAATGTGGGGTTTGACTTCCCTGAAAATCCAATAAAGTAAAACAATGGAGGTCGAATAAAATGGGATATATGAAATATCTAAGAGACATATGGAATAAGAATTCCAACGAAGAAGTAATGAAGGAAAGAAGGATTTCTTGGAGGAAAGAACCTGCAACAGTCAGAGTAGCCAATCCTACAAGACCTGATCGGGCTAAATCACTTGGTTATAAGCCTAAACAAGGAGTTTTAGTAGTCAGGCAGAGAATTAAAAGAGGAGGTCGTATGACTGAAAAGCCAGCAGGAGGTAGAAGAACTAAGCGAGCAAGCAGAAATAAAGTTGTTTCAGTCAACTATCAAAGAGTAGCTGAAGAAAGAGTTGATAAGAAATATCCAAACTGCGAGGTTTTAAATAGTTACCTTGTAACAAAAGACGGAGTTTATTTCTGGTACGAAGTTATACTAGTAGATAGAACTCATCCAAGAGTACTCGAAGACTCTAACTTAAACCACGTATTCCTGAACAAAGGAAGAACTTTTAGAGGCCTAACAAGCGCTAGCAGAAAAGGAAGAGGTCTTAGAAAGAAAGGAATAGGAAGTGAGAAAACTAGAAAGTAAAATAATTTTATTTAATTTATTTTTATCTTTAAACAAATAATTCTTCAATATCTATTAATAACAAACAATACCAAAAGAATATAAAACTAAAAAAAAGATTTATCTATCATTCCTGGAAGATATAAACAAGTTATATTTTTCGTCTCCTTTAAGCTCAGATACTATCCTATTTGCAACTAGCTTATCAGGATCAGCTGTTAATTTAACCCTACTCTTCAAATCTTTGAAACTTTCAAATTCTTTTTCCTTTCTCTCTTCCACTATCTCAAGCATATGCTTCTTTCCTACACCAGGTAATAATTCTATAACATGAACTCTTGTATTTAAAGGCATAGCTGTATTGAAGAATTTTACAAATCTCTCCTCGTGGTTTTTCACTATATCCCTAACAACATGCTCTAACTCTGACTTAGCAGTACTGGTTAGCTTTTCATAATCTAATTTTCCACTTATATGATGTATTTTATCCCTCTTAGAAGCGCCGATGTATACTTCTTCGTATGGTTGCAAAAAAACATCTTTTCTTGG
>CAZKUS010000537.1:0-1581 GCA_964556025.1 uncultured Clostridia bacterium
TACTAAGTAAAATTTTTTTTGATATAATTGTAGTACAATAGTTAGGTTCAAAATCTTTTTACAAGGAGGGCTTTACATGCCTTATTATGTTTTACTTACCCGCTTAACAGATGCAGGGTGTGAAACTGTAAAGAATAAGCCTGAAAGAATTAAAGAAGTGAACGAAGAGGTTGAAAACATGGGAGGGAAAATTGTTTCTCAGTATGCTTTACTAGGTGAATACGACTTCTTAAACATAGTTGAAGCTCCAGATAATGAAACTGTAGAAAAGATATCTTTAGATCTAGCCTCCAGGGGGACAGTTCGTATTAAGACCTTGCCTGCGGTAGAAATAGATCGCTTTATAGATAGGGTTAAATAAAGTATGATTAATTGAATTTACACATATAAACAACCATTCCTGCTATATTTTATTACTACAGGGATGGTTGTTTATTATATTGCCACAGAATAGAATAATTACTTTTTAAATAATTTTCGCAAACCCTTTCCTGCTATTCTACCTGTGGCCCTCCTTTTGACCCTTTTTCCAACTCTGCCTTTCTTAACAGCGTTAACATCACCTAGAAGTCTTGCTAATTTGTACAGAAAACCTCTCAAACTCTCTCCCCTCCTTATCTTTTAATGTTTAAGAGATTCTACACATTTTCCATTTTTCTATATTATAACATTTTTAGGTTTATTAATAATAGATTGTAATTTTGATTCTGGTGTAAAAAGTTCAATTGTATAAGCAAGTAAGTTTTTATTTAGCATATGTTTGAAATCTTAAAATAATAGTAGTATACTGAAATTAGGCTAGATGTATTATAAAAAAACCAAAATTTTGCTCATCGGACTTTTTATACCGGAATCATGGATTTTATTATTTACTCGACAAATTTGAGAAGGAAAGCAGGTGATTAATGATGTATATATTTGTTATGGTATTAAATAAGACTGAATTTCTGGATAAAATACTAGATAAATTTACAGAATTAGGAGTAACTGGAGGAACACTAATAGATTCTACAGGAATGGCAAAAACCATACTATGTGATGACAAACTTCCTACTGTAGGAGGGTTAAGTAGTATTTTTGATTATTGCCGTCCCAATAATAAAACAATGTTTTCAATAATAGAAAATAATGAAATGCTGCAAAAAGTCCAAAATGTTATTCAAGGAGAAGTTTGCGACTTTAATGAACCAGGTGTGGGAATTTCATTTGCAATTCCAATAGAAAATGTAGTTGGTTTACCTGATGAAAATATTATTTACAATAATAAGTCAAATTAAATTTTTTCCTCCTAAGCTTGATTAGCTGATTTTATTTGTTATTGTACAAGTATGAGTATATAAGTTTTTATCTTAATCAAATAGGATTACTGGGACGGAAGTGTTTTTAATAATAGCTTCAGTTACATCTCCCACCAGAAGATGTTCATGCTTGTAATTGTGTTTTCCCAGATAGATATAATCTACTTCGTGTTTTTCTGCTGACTCTATAATATGTTTTACAGGATTATCGTAAAGCACTTCTGTAGTTAATTCAATATCCCTGGCGAATTCTTCAAGATAGTTTTGTAGCTCTTCTTTAGAG
>CAZKUS010000538.1:0-1579 GCA_964556025.1 uncultured Clostridia bacterium
TTCTTTGAGATCTTTGAATTCGAGCTCGTGGCTGACTAACTCAGGATCTTGGTAGCAAGGACTGCAAGTTAAATTACATCTCTCAGTTATGTGCCATTGAAGATGAAAAGAAGATGGCCTTGTAAGATCCATAAGGCAAGTTAATTAATTATGTGAGAATCCAATTTAATTCAACACTGCTTCGCTTCTAATTACTCTTCGTCCTCGTCCTGTTGCTCTTCTTCGTCTTGTTGTTCTTGTTGCTCTTCTTCGCCCTCATCAATATATCTTTTAATCTGTGACACTTTAAATGTTTCTCGACCTTCAGCAATTTCATATGGGGCGTTTTCCTCACTAAAAGCAACAATTACCGTGTCACCTTCCTCAAACTCATCAATGCTTATCGATACTTCATCAGTGCCGGGAGGGCCTCCTTGAATAGCATCTGTTTCCTCCTCCATCTCAAGAACAAAATTTGCATACTGAGGAGCATGATCCGGGTAGTTATTATAATTCTGCGGTAGAAGTACTTCTACCCTGAAATAGATATAATCATCATCCCTCGAAATAGATTGGATATTACCATCAAGTACATATATACTATCTCGAACAGGATTTCTTAAATACTCCTCTCGTATTTCCGTTCCGTTTGTTTCTGATGGTCTTCCTGGTTCATCCATAGTTGAATCTTGATTAATTAATAAAAAACTACTAATAATTATAATTACGGCAACTGCCAAAGTAATTATGTATTTTTGAAAATTGTCGCCCATAAATTTTATATTTTATAAAACTTTTAACTTTTTTTAATGATATATTTTCCAAATTGTAATGTCAAATAATGACACCAAGTGATATTAATAGCTGTGCCCGAAAATTAATCACTTTTTACCGGTTCAAACTCATCCCAGCCAAATATTTCCGGATATTCTTCCCAAACTCCCTCACAAACCCCAAAATATTTACATTTCTTACATTCATCACCTCTCGCTTTCCCCTCACTTATTCGAACTTCAGTAAAATTCTTCAACACTCTATCAGCATCATGAACATTGGTTTCGGGGCAATTTATCTCAGCAATATTATCTTCATACCCCTTCATAAGACAAAATGGAACAGCTTCGGTTTCTATTTTTCCTATATTCGACTTTTCACACATGTCAATCGATTTTTTCATTTCCGGAAAAACATCTTTATATCTTGGAACTATTTTTTCTATTAAATCTTTATTATTTTTAATTTCACTATTTATATGGATAAAAGCACATTGAAATAAAGTCGGCTCAAGATCCATTAGTAATTCAGTTATATTCACTAAATCCTTGTAATTAATTTTTGTTACCACCGTATTAACAAATATTTTTTGATCAAGTTTTTTTAAATTTTTAAGTCCTTGCAAAACCTGATCAAAACTTCCTTGTGCCCTGGTCAAATAATCATGGATCTCAGAGTTGGATCCGTGTAAAGCCGGATTAAAAATATTAGCACCCGCATCAATCAACTCTTTGCAATAACTGAGAGAAGAAAACATTCTCCCGTTAGTTTGTATTTGTATTTTTCTATACCCCAAATCCTTAGCGTGAGAAATATAGTCAATGAG
>CAZKUS010000539.1:0-1575 GCA_964556025.1 uncultured Clostridia bacterium
ATGGTTCTGAAATCTCTGCAGGAGTAGTTATTTTAGCAGAAGGTGTAAATGCCCCTTTAACTCACAAAGCCGGACTTAGACAAAAACTTCCAGCTAGTGCATTTACCCTTTATACCTGCGAGAACTTATCCCTATCTCCCGCAACTATTGAAGACAGATTTGAGTTGGAAAGTGATGAAGGAGCTACCATGGGATTTGCAGGTTTTCCCACAGGTGGCAGTTCGGGCAAAGGGGGCTTGTGGACTAATTATGACAATCTTTCTATTATTGTAGGTGGACGTTTAAACGAATTAATGACTAAACGGCTTAATCCCCATCATTTGTTAGAAAGATTCAAAGCCCACCCATTGGTGAAAAGGCTGCTACACGGAGCAGAATCTTTAGAATTCAAGGCCTACATGATCCCCAAAGGCGGTTACAGTAATATGCCTCAGTTAGCGGACCATGGAGTCCTTGTAGTTGGCGATGCTGCTATTATGATAAGTGGCAGAAGGGGAACAGATTTGGCTATGATTTCAGGTCAAAAGGCAGCTGAAACTGTGATTCAAGCCAAAGCTCGAGAGGATTATTCAAAAAAATCTTTAGCTAATTATCCTCATAAATTAAACCAACAGTTTTTTATGCAAGATATTAAAAGTAAGATTAAAGAATCAGATTATTATAAAAAGCACCCCGATGCTGATTTCTTGGTTAATAGTTTATTAAATGAAATCGCTTATGAATTTTTTACAGAAGATCTCACGGCTCAATCAAAAAAACAAAAATTATTAGTAGATAAGCTCTATCAAAAACAAGTGCCAATAAAATCAGTGGCAGATATCATAAGTGGTATTAATAACTGGAGGTTCGGTTAATGACTACAAGAAATATTTCCATATCGGATCCCATTCAAAACGTGACTATTGTTCCGGACAAACAAACTCACATTAAATTGAAGCAACCTAATCTATGTGCAATGAAATGTGACTATTCACCATGCACTTATATTTGTCCTTCAGGTGTATATTACTTCGATTTTAATATTCAAGGGCTGAAAATCAATTATCAACGTTGTGTAGAATGTAGTGCCTGTATATTTGCCTGTCCATGGGAAAATATAGACTGGCATTACCCCAGGCCTGGTTACGGGGTTTTTTACAAGTATTAGAATGAACAAATAGGAGAATCACAGCCAAATAACAAGAAGTTATTTGCTGATCATACTCATGGAGGTATAATTGATTAGGATGCTGTGATTTCCCTATTTGAGATCTTTAAATGTATCAAAACAAGAATTTAAAGTGAAATTGAAGTTTTATAGCTATTCATACGATTTTCCCTTTCCCGATTGAAATCCTTGCAAATGACTCACCCTGTTGAGGCATTCATGATATTTTCCGTAATTGAAGCTAGAAGTGCCCTGTTCACTGGATTCATCAGGAATTTCTTCTAAAACACCGAGATAACCGGTGACTCTTCTTACCCTTTGAATTCGTCTAGAACCACAAACGGGACAGGTTTCAGAATCAATCACACCGTTGTTGGCACAACTCAAGCACTGATCCACAGGGAAATTCACGGAAAAGTATCCGCAGT
>CAZKUS010000540.1:0-1575 GCA_964556025.1 uncultured Clostridia bacterium
ATTATTGCTATCAATCTTTAATCTAATCCCTCTATATTTCCCTCACCATCAAATTTCATGGGACTGGGATCAGTTAAGATCTCGATATTGTCATTTTGTTTCGCTTCTTCTAATAATGGTTCCGATATACTAATTTTATCGAGTTCAGCGGTATTTTTTATTCTAACAATGCGAGCTTGATGAGGGGCAATTTTATTGCACGATGTCAATGCAGTGCTTATAGCTTGTTGATCATTTTCCAAAGTCACGGGAATAGCGCCGTGCCTCATGATGGTAGTTGTTATCACATTGGCATATGTGGCCTGAAAGTCTATCTGATTGTATGCGGAAGTGTTTCTAGAGCTTCTACAAAGGATGGATAATGTATCCCCGGTGTGCTTTTCACCGCCGTATCATCGTGGTCTAATATCAAGCATTTATAGTTAAGTTCATGTATGAACCTCCGATTTGATCCTTATGCTACTCATCTATTAGTCCTTCTTCCTCATAATACTGTTTTGCCCCTGGATGCAGTGGCAGTACCGCATCATTTGCCATATTGTCCTCTGTAACCTCCTGTTCGGCCAGTCCCTGTTCTGACAAGATCATGTCCAGATTTTCACTGACAGCTTTAGTCAGATCGTATACCGCTTCATTCTCTAACTTCTCGTCTACTACCAAGATATTTGTGATTGTAGCTGTAGGAGTATCTTCTTCAATACCATAAACACCTTGAGAGATTTCATCTTCAACAAAAAAGGGCAGTTCTTCACGAAGATTTTCCATATATTCACCTTCTATGGGGACTATCTTAACCTGATGAGATGAGGCCAGGTCATCCACAGTTGGATTGGGGATACCGCTGGTCACAAAGGCCACGTCAATATTTTCATTTTTAATATTTTCAATTGCTTCACCGTAATCCAAGTACTGTTCTTGGATGTCGTCATAGTCCATATCATGGGCTTCCAAAATCATGCGGGCATTTAGCTCTACGCCTGACCCTTGAGCGCCACTCGCTTACCTTCTATATCTTGAAAAGATTCTATCCCAGTCTCTTCGGTAGTAACAACCTGGACAAAATTGGGATATAAAGAAGTAACAGCTTTAAAGTCATCAATTTTGTCTTGGTCCTGATATACACCAAAGCCTTCATAGGCCTGAAGCGCCACATCTGCCATCAATATAGCAGTATCTACTTCACCTGATTTAATCAGTTCAATATTCTCTCCCGAACCACCTGTAGATAATACTGACACATTGTAATCCATATAATCCTCTATCACTTCAGCTATCTCTAAACCAATGGGGTAGTAGATACCGGACAGGGGACCGCTCCCAATTGTGATCAGCTCTTTATCTTTTTCCAATTCTTTTACCTGTCCTTGAGAAGGTTGGAATTGCTGCCAAATATATAAGGAAATGATCAAAATGAGAACTAATAACACGGCAAAGACCGTGATCAGAATTTTGCGATTATAAGCCATTTGGAATATATTTTTCAAATTAAACAAATTACCACCAACTTTGTAAGCGATTGTTGTAGATAAAATTCTAGCATTGTACACGAATTCCTTCATTATAATACTCAGAATA
>CAZKUS010000541.1:0-1561 GCA_964556025.1 uncultured Clostridia bacterium
CCTTTAAATAGGTTTACAATATTATTTTGCATGGCAAATAAGGCATTAGCTATCCGCCCAATTTCATCTCGCCTATTTTGATACTTTGAGCCTTCACTGCTGCTATCTTCTGAAAAATCGTAGTTAGCTTTTTTCTCTATGATATTGGTCAGATCAGTTATTGGGTTTGAAATCATTTTTTTGGTAGCAACTGAGCCAATAACAATTGAAACTAATAAAACACTTCCAAGCACAGCCAGGACAATATTTCTCAACTGATTGGCTGGAGCCATCACTTCACCTTCATCTATATCCACAAGCATGACCCAGTCTTGGTCTAATATATCTAGAGGAGTATAAGAACTATAAACCATCTCCCCTCGATAATCTTCTACCAGAGCTATACCTTCTTCACCATCTAGGGCTCTATCAACAGAATCCATGCGTACTTCTCTATCCAATATGGTACTTTCATCTTGAAACCTTGAATCGGTTCGCATTAAGTAATCGGACCCTACTATGTAGGATTCACCTGTATCGCCCATTCCCGTTGCATCTTGCATTATGTTATTGATAATATCTACTGGCATTTGAAAAGCCAATACACCTAGTAGTTCACCTGTGTCATCATCGTAAACAGGAGAGGCTGTAAAAGAGGCGGGTTCGTCACTTGGTCCGTAGTATTCAAAGTCGGTTAAAACTGTGTCATTCTGACCTGCTTCGAAAGCTTCACCTAAACCTGAATCACTATATTCCCCGTCAACTAAATTTGTTCCTAAATCTTCTTCTTCCTCAACTGTAAAGACAATATTGCCATCAGGGTCAATTAAAAACAAATCATAGAGTTCATGGTGGGAGGCATACTCTTCTAAATCGCCACGGTAACTTGCCTCAGCGTCTTGATACTCTTCACTTCCGAATCCTTCTTCAAAAGCTTCCGAGAAGGCTGGAAGTGACTCCTCTACGATCGGCATATTTGATAGTATCTCTCCATTTCCGACCGTATCATCAAAATACGTTTCTATGGTATCCTGTTTTAAGTTTTGCACAGCCGTGAGATTATCTTCCGCATAATTAACTAATTCTTCAGAAGACTGCATATAGCTTATGATACCTGTTATCCCGATCCCTAAAGTTAAAATAATAACAAATAAAATTGTAAGTTTCGTTCCTATTCCTAAACCTTTTCCTTTCATTGTTTTACCCCCTCTTTGGGTTATTTTGAAACGTAGTTAAATTAATGTTTTTTTAACTATGTCTCAATTTCTTGTAGTGAGCTAATTTCTTCTTCCTGAAATACTTTACATAGGTCGATAATGACCAATAGCCGATTCTCCAGTTTGGCAACCCCTTCTAAATAAGTGCTTTTTAATTCCCCTACAATAGTCGGGGGTGGCTCAATAGCACCTTCTGATACTTTAACAACTTCTGATGCTTCATCGACTATCATACCTATTTGCATATCCTGTATTTTTACTGTAATAATTCTTGTCTGATCAGTTTGTTCGACATCAGGTAGCCCAAATCGTTTACGAAGATCTACAACAGGTATGACTTCACCCCGCAAGTTTGTTACACCTTC
>CAZKUS010000542.1:0-1114 GCA_964556025.1 uncultured Clostridia bacterium
CCTTTTGATGAACTGTTGGAATTAATGCACCAAAAACTAAATAATTCAGGTGATTTTTTTCAGTCAGGCCAAGTTAAAGTTCAGGTTAAAAACAAACAACTTACTTCTAACGAATTGGACCTTATTGCTAGATTATTTACGGAGAAAACCAGCTTGGAACTCACAGAAATTATTTCTGATTCCGGGGAAGTTCTTGTGAGCTTTCCTTCAAGTTTTCAAAAGGAGCTGGGTAAAAAAGAGTCGGCAGATTACCGTATAAATAATAGTATAATTATTAGAAAAACGCTTAGATCAGGGCAAAAAGTAGATTTTCCAGGTAGTATAGTTGTAATTGGAAATGTAAATCCGGGGGCCGAATTAGTGGCCAAAGGAGATATTGTTGTATTTGGTGAATTAAAAGGTATATGTCATGCAGGTATATCAGGTGATTCCGAAGCATCAGTCATGGCCATCAGATTAATGGCAAGTCAGCTAAGAATAGCTGATATAGTTTCTCGGGCGCCAGATAATATACAAGTTCCTCCTAAGTATCCCGAACGGGCATTCATAAATGGGAATCAGATTGTGGTTGAAGAAATAGATATAAATTTTATTACTGACAAAATGTAAGGAGGGCCATTAATGGGTGAAGTTATTGTGGTTACAAGTGGCAAAGGTGGTGTAGGCAAGACGACCACTGTTGCCAATGTGGGTAGTGGTTTGGCTTTACAAGATAAGAGTGTTGTACTGATTGATGCGGATATCGGACTGAGAAATCTGGATGTGATTATGGGACTTGAAAATCGTATCGTGTATGACATAGTTGATGTAAAAGAAGGACAAGCTAAGTTAAACCAGGCCCTCATAAAGGACAAGCGATTTCCTGAACTTTATTTACTCCCCGCAGCACAAACGAAGGATAAAACTTCAGTGACCCCCGAAGAAATGAAAAGTTTATGTGGTGAGCTAAAAGCTAAGTTTGATTATGTGATAATTGACTCTCCGGCAGGTATTGAAAGAGGTTTTCAAAATGCCATTGCAGGTGCTGACAAAGCAATTGTAGTGACCACCCCTGAAGTCACTGCGGCACGGGATGCTGACAGGATAATCGGTTTATTGGAAGCAGAGGAAATTA
>CAZKUS010000542.1:1124-1551 GCA_964556025.1 uncultured Clostridia bacterium
GCTGATTATAAATAGAATTAGACCGGATATGGTACATAGACAAGATATGCTAGACATAGATGATATAATAGGATTATTGTCCATTGAATTATTAGGTGTAGTTCCGGATGATGAACAAGTCATTGTTTCCACCAATCGAGGTGAACCCCTTACCAATCAAGCTGGTAAAAAAGCCAGTAAAGCATATCATAATATTACACGGCGTCTCTTAGGTGAAAAAGTCCCACTTATGGTTTTAGAGCATGATTCAGGATTAATGAGTAAATTGAAAAAGTTCATTGGGTTTGCCAATTAGGGGGTTATAATAATGTGGAGAAAAAAAATGAGTAAAAATATTGCTAAAGATAGGTTAAGGCTTTTGTTAGTTCATGATCGCGCCAGTTTATCACCTGAATTATTGCAAGAAGTTAAACAGGAAATAATTGGC
>CAZKUS010000543.1:0-1549 GCA_964556025.1 uncultured Clostridia bacterium
ATGCTATCCTGGTCTTCAGTGATTGGATCTTCTAAAGTGACAGAATATGTTTCGTCTTCTTCATCCTTTGGATCTTCGCCAAAGATCATTTCCCTTACAAAGTTCGGAATACCAGCGTGTGCAGGAGGCCCTCGCCGATCGTCACTGGCACTCAATCTTTCTTCTATTCTTTCCCTTACTTCATCTGGTGCATTGGCGTGTTCAGGGGGACCAATCTCCCCGTCTCTCACATGTTCTGGAGGACCTTGCCCATTATCATCATTTTGTTCCTGCCTACCATTGTCTGGCCCAGCTTGCTCTGGCGGCCCTTGATTGTCAGGTCCCTCATCTACTTGCGCAGCCGCGGATCCAAAGCTGAGTAAAGCGACCATTAAGATAATTAATACAGTTTTAAACATCCTCATCACCCTTTCTTAGTTTTTAAGCAGTTAGATTTACAGTTCTTCTTCCACTTCAGTCCAACGGTTTTCCATATTCTCAAAATTTAGCTCATAAATCTTCCACGCATCTTTTTCTAGACGCAGTTCAACCTGTTCTTCATAGGATACCTTGTCTACTTCCAGGATAATTTCTTTCATTAATTCATCGGCTTTTTCATCCATTTCTTCTTCACTGGCGCCTTCTTCTTGCATTTCAACCAGAACCTCGGTAGCTTCATAAGCGTACGTCTCTAATACTTCCAAAAAGACTGGTTTCGTAAACTCAATCTGTACAAAAGCCTGTTCAGAGTCATCGGCATCTACTTCATAATCCAAAGCTTCCAATTCAAATTCTTGTAATATTTTCTCATCATCCTCTGTCATCTGTTCTAAACCAATCCCCAGGTCAATTTCGTCTTGCATATCCCCGTGAACATTCTCTAAAGCACTGTCAATATCCCCGGATTGATAAGATGCCCAGTAGCTCTCAACTATTTCTGTAGGTTCACCTGATTTTTGAACATCTTCATCTGGGTCTTCATCCTGATGTCCCGGCGGCGTAAAGTCCAACCCTATATCTATCTCGCCTGTTTCCGAATGATAATCAACACGGTCGCCTAAGATTTCGCTGATAAATCTCAATGGCACCAAGGTTCTTCCATTCTGGGCTTGTCCAGGTACTTCCAACTCTTCTATGTTTCCATTAACAGTGACTTCTGTCTCTCCTAGCACCATCTCAATGGTTTTGCCGTCTCTTTCAATGACGACCTTGTCTTCCTCGGCGATCCAATCTACACTGGCATCTAAAGCTTCGCTAACGGCTCTCACTGGCATCAATGTCCGTCCTTCTTCCATAACAGGTGGTACATCAAAATCTACGGCACTTCCCTGTACAAATACTTTTTCCTCTAAAGGTTTCTCTTGTCTTTCACTGGCCAGTTCGGGATAATTTCTCAGTTCTTCCACTTTCTGCTTTCTCTCTTCTATCCGCTCCTTAATGTCAGATAAATCATCGCGTCCTTCACCATCCGGTCCTTGCGCTAAAAGCACATTTGCCGAGGCAAAGACCATAACAAAAGAAAGGACCACACACAACTTTTTGATCATTTTCTTCCCTCCTACTAATATGT
>CAZKUS010000544.1:0-1549 GCA_964556025.1 uncultured Clostridia bacterium
TAAAATAATGAATAGGGTTACAACAGATACCAGAAGACTTAAGGATTTTCTGGTAAATGGTTTACAGCAAACATTGAATCATGTTTTTACACTTGTTTTTATTATTATAATTCTATTCAGCCATAATTGGCGTTTAGCTTTACTGGCTTTATCACCTATTCCTCTAATTGTAGTTATGACAATTGTGTTTGCCAATAAAATCCACTTAATTTATCATAGAATCTGGCGGCGAATAGGTGATATGAAAGCTATTCTTGGAGATACAATTCCCGGCATAAAAATAGTAAAAGCATTTACTAAAGAAAATGAAGAAATAAATAAATTTGATGATCAATTAAATGAAGTATTTGGAGAACAGGTAACGGCTGCTAAAACGAGAAGTATTTTTAGACCGGCCATGACCCTGGCCACTGCCATTGGAGCCATGATTGTCTGGGGATATGGTGGCTGGCTGGTTTTTGCCAGACTTTTAACTGCCGGAACTCTGATCATGTTTGTACAATATATGCACCGTTTTTACAATCCAGTGAGAGCTCTGGCCCGTCTCAGTGGTCGTTTTGAAAGAGCAATTACTTCTGCTGAACGAATATTTAATATACTTGATCTTGAACCAGAAGCAGATGAGTATGACCGCAAAAATATTACTGTAGATGAATCAGAACTTAAAGGTAAAATAGAATTTGATAATGTTAGTTTTAGATATGAAGGAGAAGATGAAGAAGTTCTGCAAAATATAGATGCTAAGGTTGAACCCGGTCAAACTGTTGGTCTGGTCGGACCCACAGGAGCCGGTAAAACCACTTTTGTCAATCTTATTCCTCGTTTTTATGAAGTTAATAAAGGAAAAATAAAGCTTGATGGAAAAGATTTAAGAGATTATGATATAAAATGGTTAAGAAGACAAATAGGGGTAGTTCCCCAGCATCCATTTTTATTTTACGGTTCTATTGCAGAAAATATTGCTTACGGTATTGAAGATGCCCAGAGAGAAGATATTATCAAATCAGCTAAAATGGCCAATGCTCATGAATTTATAATGGATTTCCCGATGGGATATGATACTCATGTCGGTGAAAGAGGAATTGGACTTTCAGGTGGAGAAAGACAGCGAGTTTCAATTGCCCGGGCAATTTTGAAAAATGCTAAAATAATGATTCTGGATGAAGCTACTTCTGCGGTGGATACAGAAACTGAAAATAAAATACAAAACGCAATTGACCGTTTGATAGAAGGAAGAACAACTTTTGTCATTGCTCACCGTCTTTCCACCCTTAAAAATGCAGATAAATTAATTGTTATAGAAGATGGCAGAATTGTTGAAGAAGGAAGTCATGATGAATTATTAAATAAAGAAGACGGTTTATTTAAAAAGCTCTGGGATATGCAGACCAGTGTCCAGAGATTGGAAGTATAAAAATAAAATATAAAAATTAAAGTGGTACCTGTTAACAAACAACTTAACAGGTACCACTTTTTTATAATAAATAAATATATTCTTTTAATAATTTTTTTATGAAAACTTTTTTCAATTAAAAATTGCTAATTCATT
>CAZKUS010000545.1:0-1546 GCA_964556025.1 uncultured Clostridia bacterium
TAAAAGAAGCAGTTCCTGGAAATTTAGGATTAGTATTACCTTATGTTACCATGATAAGTATTATTGAAATGATTGAAGCTCTGGATGTTGTCACACCTGGTATAGCTTCTGACCACACACTGTTGTATGGCGTAGAAGCAAAGTTTTACTCATCGAGGCCAATGTTATCCAATAATTTTGAAACAGGGATAGCGAATTTATATGCTGGTGGAGACGGCGCAGGGATTACAAGAGGTTTGGCCCAAGCAGGCGCCTGTGGTGTAGCTATTGCTAGAGACATCTTAAATGATCTAAGTTAACGGCGCTGTTATATTCTGTTGTTGATAGCTGAACTTTTTAATTTCACATCCAATGTTTCGGGTTGGATAATTTGACTTTAATCCTACTGTTGGATCGTTAAGATGTACTATCAACCCTTGTACACAAAACTCGTTCAATCGAAGAGTTCAGCTATCAACATTCAACTTTAATACAGCCTTTCATAAGACTTGTGAAAGAAATCTTTATTATAATTTAACAGGAGTTTGTATCAAAGTGACGAATCATACATATACAGTATATTACGAATTTTTCTAAAATTACAAAAATAATTTAAGGGGGGATTTGACAAAATTATTATGGTCATAAGTTGCAACAAAACTTTGGAAAGGAGGTACGGTTATGGGAGCACCAAGACAAATTAATATCAACGATTCTGCTTTGTTAGTCATCAATATGCAAAATGACTTTCTAGATAAAATAACATCTTTTGAATGTCCTCGTTGTCGTGAGGTAGTTCCGAATCTACAGAAATTTAAACAGGACATGAAATTTTTTAGAGTCCCTGTTATTTATACAAAAGAACTGCACAGACCGGGAATGGTTGATTTCGGAAAAGAGTTAAGTAAAAAAGGGGAGGAGCATTGTATAGAAGGTACCGAGGGAGCAGAGTTTGTAACAGAATTGACGCCCGAAGAAGATGATTATGTGATTTTAAAAAGACGACATAGCGGCTTTTATGCTACAGATTTAGAAATACTTTTGAGGGGCTTGAAGAAAAACACAATAATACTGGCTGGCGTTCCGACTAATATTTGTTTTTATGCTACTGCCCTAGATGCACATCAATTAAACTTTAATGTGGTTGCTGTTCCCGATTGTACTGCGCCTACTAAAGGCGTTGATAAGGAACCGTTTTTAAAGAGCATTGAGAATGTCGTAGGAGATGTTATGAACTCAAAAGAAATTAAAGAAAGATTTCATATGTTAGTTGAAGAACCGTAATATATTAGTCAAATAAACCAGTCAATTTTAGGGCTTTTCTCAAGTGTTTTTAAAACACTTGAGAAAAGCCCCTTTGATTTTGCCCCTGTTGTAATTTGCTGTTAGTGATCGCTAAATAATACACGAACCTACAAAAGTTATTTGAATAATTTGAAAATTTTGCAGGATTTTATTAACACACTTTTGAATAATTGTATAAAGAAGTTTGGTAATTCCAAAATATTATGCAAGGAGGTGAATTGTGTGAGTCTAAGCCTTGAAAAAGTGTCAGTCAAGGATGTAC
>CAZKUS010000546.1:0-1545 GCA_964556025.1 uncultured Clostridia bacterium
TCTTCAAAAACTCTCTTATTGCCTTCTATACAAATCTCTGCTTCTTCTTTTGTGGTCATTATTTCCCACAGGGTATTATGTTCCAAGGCACTTTTAGAAACACCAAAAAAGTCCGCATGAGCCTTGTTTACTTTGCCATATATTTCTGTATCTTTTAAGTACCACACTTGCGCTTCAATATTATCTAGCAATAGCTCTTGTTCCTTAACTAGCTCACTCAGCTGATTTTTTTTATCTTTTAGCTCTGATATATCTACTGCAACTCCCAATGTCCCTGAAAACTCCCCTGAATTATCAAAAAGTGGCTGTAGTGTAAAATATGCAGGAAAGCTCTCCCCTGATTTTCTTACTAGCTCGGCTTCTATGGTAAAGCCATCTTTTTCTTTTTTAAGTCTTTCTATATAATCGGGAAGCTTCTCTACTTCAGAAGCTGTGTGTAAAGGACCGACATGTTTACCGATCATCTCTTCTCTGGTGTAGCCAAATGTATTTTCAGCACCTGGACTAAATTCTTCTACAATAGAATTAAGGTCAGTTATTATTAAAGACACCGTTTTAGCTGCTTTAACCATAGATCGGTTTTTTGATTCACTTTCTCTGAGTTTTTCTATAGCCTTCACTTCATCTGTAATATCCTTATGGTAACCTATATATCTATTCTCTTCGACTTTTGAAGTTAATAAATCAACCCATATTTCATCGCCATTCTTTCGTTTCATTAGTAGCTCTGATTTAGCATACCCCTTTTCTTTTAGTTCAGCAAAAAACTTTTCGCCTTCATCTAGATAACTATCATCCAGTGCATCAAATACTGTCATGTTAACTATTTCTTCCTTAGAATACCCCAATATCTTACATCCCATAGGATTGACATCTACATAATCACCTTTAGCATTTACCTGGAAAATACCTAGTGGAGAGTCTTCTATTAATCTATTTAGGAAATTTTTATTTGACTCCAGTTTTTCATTTGCCTTTTTATAATCTGTTACATCTTGAGAAGATCCTACAATGTGAGTTACATTGCCATTTTGGTCAGTAAGGGGTGTTAAAGTAGTTTTCCATGTTTTCGTGCCACCTGGTAAGACAAGGGTTTCTTCATAACTCAGTTGACTAACTGTCTCTACGCATTTTTCATAATTTTCAATAATCTCATCACCTTGTTCTCGGCCAACCACCTCAACTGGTGTTTTACCATTTATATACTCTGTTGGCAGTCCAGTAGCTTCTTGGTGAATTTGATTATTCTTTATATAAGTAAATGCTTTTCTATCATGTACTTTGACCAAAAACATGGCTGTTTGAGATGCATCAAACATAGCTTGATTTTCCAATAATTCATTGGCTAAATCATCTTTTTCGTAATCGATTATTTCCTGAAACAATGTCACAAAATATCCTTGTTTGTCACTATATACTTTGACTTGATACCATTTCCCTAAAGACTCTGAATAAGCGCTAAAAGTTTTTTCGCCACCATTTTGAGCTATTTCACCATATGTGCCTATCCAATCAAAATTTGAGTCTTCTATCCCTGGCAGAACT
>CAZKUS010000547.1:0-1545 GCA_964556025.1 uncultured Clostridia bacterium
GAAAACTGTCCTACAAGTGCATTACAAGTCGTTGAATGGGACCCATCAAAAGATAATGTAAATATTACTTAAAACTATAAATATTAAACATTAGTAAGTTCGTTAAAGCACGAACTAAAAGCTCTTAACTCAGTCACACATATTTTTAACTAAATTGATCTGTAATCTTAAGTTTGAATTAACGGAGCGATTAATATAAAGGGGGATAAATATGTCCGAATTGAAAGGATGGAAAGGGAAAATATTACGTGTGAATCTGTCAGACAGGAGTGTTGAAACACAAGACTCAAGAGATTATTTTCCTGATTATATAGGTGGACTGGCACTAGGTTACAAAATACTTTGGGACGAACTACCACCTGAAGCCGGTCCCTTTGATCCAGATAATAAATTTTTCTTTGGAATTGGCCCTTTAACGGGTACAAATACCCCAGCAGCAGGGCGTGGAGTTGGTGTAACACGATCACCACATACTTACCCGGTAGAAATGGTCACTCGTGGTAGTTGTGGAGGCCATTTCCCATCAGAGTTGGCCCATGCTGGATATGATGCTATTGTAATAGAGGGAAAGGCAGATAAACCTGTCTATCTAGCAATTAGAGATGATCAGGCAAGAATTTGTGACGGTACTCACTTATGGGGCTTAAATACCTTTGATGCTCAGACCCAAATGATTGAAGAATCCCGTGATAAGCAATCAAAGGCATTAGTGATTGGTCAAGCTGGTGAGAATCTCCATAGATCTGCCTCTCTTATGCATGGAACAAAGAATGCCGTAGGTCAAGGTGGTTTTGGTGCAGTATGGGGTAGTAAAAACTTCAAAGGGATAGTAGTTCGAGGAACTGGAAGTGTCAAAATAGCAGCATCGCCTAACGATTTTAGTGAGCTAAACAAGTACACTAAAAGCTTAGTTGGTGCACCGCTTCAATCTGTTATACCTTCACATAAGGGTCCCGTCAACATTTGGAGAGCACGTCCTCACTTTCGTTGGACTGGTGGAGACAAGCCTGTAGAAATAGGGGATGTTCCCTATGATGATATAAATAAAATCAGTTTAAGAGGTAGTTGGGCCGATTTTACTGGATTGGGAGCTTATCAGGTTAAAAACGTTGCTTGCCATGGCTGTCCTGTGTCTTGTAGAAATCTACTTAATATATCTCAAGTTGAAAAACATGGAGTTCCTTCCCATGCTGAAGCTGTATGTCAATCTATGACCTGGTACACAGGTGAATCCGATGAAGCTATTTGGCTGGGTAAGCAGCTTATGGATATGTACGGTCTTAATTCATGGGACTTAGCTATGTACGTTCCTATGCTAAGATATATGCACAAAGAGGGAATAATAACTGATAGTGAAGCCGGTTTACCTATAAGTGATGAAAATAAAGATGGAGGAGTAAAATTTGTAAGAGAACTTTGTAGAAGTATAGCTTATAGATATGGAATTGGAGATGACTTAGCAGAAGGTCTTCCAAGATTTGCCGAAAAACATGGATTAATGGACGTTATACTAAATAGTCCTGAAGCTCCTGATATTGGCTATTG
>CAZKUS010000548.1:0-1253 GCA_964556025.1 uncultured Clostridia bacterium
GAACACCGTAAGATACAAACTTTTCTACTATTTGTTTAACAGTCTGGAAATTTCCGCCTAAGCGTTCATAAGCCTCTTGACTATAAGCTTTCACATCAAAATTTACACCATCGATCAAAGGAAGAAGTTTATCGGCAGTCATAGCACTCATCATACCATTGCTAACTAAAGTGTTCTTATATCCCAGTTCTTTAGCGCGATTAGCCAGTGGATAGAGAAATTCAAACCAGGTAGTTGGTTCAGAATATGTGAAAGAGAATCCAATAAGATCTTTATCTGGCTTTTTTGGGCTCCCCTCATCGAGTTGATGCATCACCTTATTAATCACTGTATCATCTATTTCTTCTGGTAGCATAAAGTATTCCGGAACTAGTTCTTGAGACAAGGTATAATTTTGACAATAGTAACAACGCATATTACATCCTGTCAAACCAAGAGACAGTACATCTCCTCCTGGGCAAAAATGATAAAGTGGTTTTTTCTCAATAGGATCTAAATTAACAGCTTCGATTTGCTCCACTCGCCTAAACACCATCACTAATTCACCTTGTTTATTTGTTACTGCTTTTCTATTACCACAGGCACCTATTTCACCAGTTTTTAAAGTACAGTTGTGAGGACAGAGCAAGCAAGTAATTGTATTATCTCGATTAACACGATACATATCATATGGCAATTTCATAAAATCTGGTCACCTCGAACCGATACAATGTCAGACCGTCCTCCTTTGGAGATAAGTCGGCCTTTTCTGCAGCTATAGCAAGCTGCTTTTTAGCAGTATCTACACCTGAAAGGTCTGGTAAAAGAACTCCCCGGCGAAAACCCTTCTCTACCACTACACCATATTTATCGGGCTGTAATTGTTCGGAGCTCGAAATCTTTTCTAATGGTGAAATTACATCTACAGAAAATAACACATCATCTAACTCTTCTAATTGCACTGGTGGGAACCTAGGATCTTTTAGCCCTGCGCTAACAGCATTGTATATAATTTCTTGAGCTAAATTTTCTCTAGTAGCTTCCAAAGTTCCAATACATCCCCTTAAGTTTTCAAACTCATCTTTAAGAGATACGAAAGCTCCCCGCTTAGTATAAAAGAGCGGTGGCATCTCCTTAGGGGTAGATAAATACTCTTGATAATGTAAAAAATGGGTCAAACTATCTCTGGCTAATTTAACAGCAAAATGATTTTCTTTATTCACTTATATTCCACCACCTTCCGAATTTTAAACTAATCTAGCGACTAAATAACC
>CAZKUS010000548.1:1263-1545 GCA_964556025.1 uncultured Clostridia bacterium
ACTTCTTTGTACATTGTTATACCTTGATCACTAATACTGCTTCCCAAAACAAGTGGACGATATCCACACTCCGCTGCATTTTCTAATAGTCCCTCTGATAAATTTAACAGCTCTGATAACTGTTGATTTTGCAAAATGCTTTCTATGGCTTGATCGAATTTAAAAGCTTCTGGATGATAACCACCTGGAGCTGTATAGCTCAAACTATGGGATAAATCTCCACTAATGATAATCCCTATGTTTTTCCCATTTTCTTGGTATTTCTTAAATATATTAGCGAAT
>CAZKUS010000549.1:0-1540 GCA_964556025.1 uncultured Clostridia bacterium
CTCGACTTTCTCTCTTCCCAGAGATACATTTTGTTCAGATGCTTTTGAATGCTCGGTGGATTTGTCGATTAAATTTACCATATGTTCTATAGTATTAGATATTTCTTCTGTAGACTTTTCTGTGTTAGACGATAATTTTCTGATTTCATTAGCTACAACTGCAAATCCTCTACCAGCATCACCTGCTCTAGCTGCTTCAATTGAAGCATTTAAAGCAAGTAAATTGGTTTGTGAAGATATTGATTGAATTGTTTCAATAATGCTCTGAATATTGCTAGATTTATCTTTTAAGCCTACAATACTTTCCATAGTTTCTTTCATAGAAGAGTTTAATTGTTCCATAGAATCTTGAACTTCGTTGGCAAAATCGATGCAGTTATCAGATTTTTGTTTAACGTTTGTTGCATTTTGAAAACCTTCATTTGTAAGGTTTAATGATTCATTGGAATACTTATTCAAATTATCTGACATAGCGGAAACTTCTTGTGAAGAAGCTGCTAACTCCTCTGAAACACTACCTAATGATTCAGATTTTTCCATGATAGAGTTCATTAGTTTTTGGTAACTTGTGTTATCTTTTACTATTTCAACAGCACCTATAGGACTGCCATCTTCATCATATACTCCTGCATTCGATACTAGAGCAGTTAGTTTATTATCTTGTTTATCATAAACATCAACCATGGCATCTTTTAAAAATTCCTTATTTTCAACACATTTTTGAGTAGGACAGTCATTACAAACATCTGCCTTAAAAATATCGTAACACTTTATTTTTTTAGCCTCTTCCTTGCTATATCCTGTCAACTGAGCAATCGCATCTGGCCATAAGATGATGTTATAATCCATGTCTCTCACATAATAAGGGTCTGGCATAGCTGTTTTAATACCCTTTAGAATTTGAATTTCCTCTTTTCTATCATCTTTTCCGTCATCTTTATTTACGAGATTTTCCTCATAATCTTTTTTTTGTTCTTTTTCGTTTTTATTCCAAAACATAACACTCAACTCCCTTTTCTATATAGTCCAAAATTTTAATAAGCGTCTATTTGGTTATGGTCGAGGTCACACTTTTACACTTCAATACTTCTATGTAAACACTATCTCTCCTTTAAAATTTTGATAATTTTTTGTGATTTTGAATAATTTTGTCGATTTAGTTAACTTTCTTAATATTTCCATTTCTATACAATGGCGTTTTAAAAAATTATTACAAATATCTGAGCTGATTTATAAAGAAGATTATGAAGTTGATCCTGATACGGGAATTCAAAGTCAAGAATCAACTTCTACTGATAAATTCACACTAAAATTCACATGACAAATCACAAATTTTTCACATTAAAAAATGGCAGTTCTCTTTATCAAAATTAAGAACTGCCCATAATCTTAAAGCACATAAATCAAATACTACGCACATAAGTGTTTTTAAACATTATCTCAAGTTTGAACTGCCGATTTAATTTTCAACTCCTCTGTTTCAATACAAAATAACCATTCAATTTTCTCCAATTCGGATTCTTTACTATTTTCCCAGTTA
>CAZKUS010000550.1:0-1538 GCA_964556025.1 uncultured Clostridia bacterium
TCTTCTGACTCTATAGTCTCATAAAACCATTGACCAAAATTACACTGAGTATAATCAAGCTCACCTTCAAACTGCTCTTCGAGTATAAAAGTTCCAGCTAATTCATTTGTCCATGATAAGTGATCTACCTCAGTTTCAAGGGCTTGAATTATCATCTCCATGTTTTCAATTGCTTCATCGTTACTTCTCACTACTCCAGCAAGCATATAATAGCTAACCGAGCCAATTAAAATTAAAAGCATTAAGACCATTCCAAAACCTAGTAAGAGTTTTCCCCTTATTTTAAGATTCAAAAACTTGTCCCCCTTGTGAAAAATAATACCTTAACAATAATACCTTCTATTTTTTATCTCAATTAATTTTTAACTGAGTTTACTTTTGATGTGATAATGACAAAGATTTAGCCGGACAGTGCTGTACACAAGTGGAACACTTAATACATTCTTCATCCTGCAATACTATCTCATCTTGTAGTTTAGGATAGGGCTTCAATTGGACAGGACAAACTTTTGAGCACTTATTACACTTTTTACAAAGGTCTGTATCCATGGTGATTATAACATCAGCAAAATTGGTAGTTCCAATTTTCTTGCCAAGTATGTATAGAATATGCTGCATGGTACCCATTGGACACACAACACACCAGGTTCTAGGAGTTATGATAGCACCAACCAAACTTCCAATTATTGTTACAACTAAATAAGTTACTACAAAAACAAAACCTAGCTGTTCTAAGAATTCACCCTCACCAAAATAAGAAAATGCAGTTGTCAATCTATTAGACATACCAAAAATAAATATTGCAAATACCGCTATAATAGCACCTTTTGATTTGAGAATATCAGGTATTTTCTCATTTCTGCTAATAGTAAGGATTAACTTATCAAATAAACTACCATGAGGACAAAAGTTTCCGCACCAATACTTTCCGAGAAACAAGCTCATAATAATCTCTGCCAAAATTATAAAAGGTACCAGCAGTCCTAGTTTAGGAAACCATAGCCCGCCAAAGGCAATTACTAAAGTAAGTATCCAGCCCCATTCTCTGACAAAAGTAAAAGTACGTCTAGCTTTGATGTACTGTTTCTTAGCCATGATAAAACCACCTAGCATAATTATTTTATTCTTCTCCCAAGATCTTTAGCATGCACTTGACAAGTTCCGGGTCGAACTGTCTCCCCGAGCAATATTTGAATTCTTCAACAATAGCCCTATAGGACATTGCTTCTTTGTAAGGCCTGCCAGTTTTCATTACCTCATAAGCATCTGCAATGGCAACTATCCTGGCTAAGAGGGGTATATTGTCCTCTTTTAATCCTCTGGGATACCCTCTTCCATCCCAATGTTCATGATGAGAAAGGATGTCTTCAGCTACATGAGCATATTCTTCACTAGCTCTAGCTATCCTGTAACCAATCTCCGGATGCTTCTTCATCTCTTTCCATTCCTCAGCAGATAGTGGTTTACTTTAAGTCAGAATATTGTCTTGTATGTTGATTTTTCCTATATCATGAAGCTGGATCAGTTGTTTTAATCGA
>CAZKUS010000551.1:0-1534 GCA_964556025.1 uncultured Clostridia bacterium
GTAGTTGATGAAATAAGGGAAACTTATCCTGAAATTCCCGGAGTTTCAACAACTGTGGCTGAACAAGATATGGCTGCAGGTGCAGTGGGATTGGATGATGACATTGATATCAGCATCAGAGGAGACGACCTGGATACACTAGAAGAACTGACGGAAGATATTGCTGAAACTGTTGATGAAGTGGAAGGGACTAGTGAAATAGCTTCTAGCTTTGACGAACTGGCGCCCCAATTATCCGTAGATATGGACCGGGATCGAGCCCTAACCTATGGTTTGACGCCGTATCAAACTGGTGCTTATCTAAGTACTGCTTTAGATGGACAACTGGTGTCGTTATTTAGGGAAGAAGGTGAAGAATACGACATTGAGATGATGATGGAACACCCGGAAGGATGGGATTTGGCTACTATTGATTCTTTTATGATTCAATCACCAGAAGAAGAAGTGGTCCCCTTAGGTGAAATTGCTGAGACAGAAATTGATGAAGCTCCCAGAGATATTGAAAGACAGGATCAAATTCGTTCTGGCAATATCACTGGACAGATTGAAGATAGGGATCTAGGTTCAGTTATGGATGATATCCAGAAAGAGTTGGAACAAGAGGAATTCCCCACAGGATATGATTATGAATTTATGGGGATATACAGAGATACAGTAGAAGCTTTTGATGAACTGACTTTAGCCTTGGGATTGGCTGTTATACTGGTGTATATGGTCATGGCCTCTCAGTTTGGTTCATTACTATATCCTTTTATCATTATGTTTACCATTCCACAAACTTTGATGGGTGTGATAGTTTCATTATTGATTACTGGCAGGACTTTCAGCTTGGTAGCATTTATCGGTCTTATAATGTTAGCTGGAATAGTTGTCAATAATGGTATAGTAATGGTAGACTATATTAACTTATTGTATAGAGACCGGGGATACTCTCGTTATGATGCTGTGGTAGAAGCGGGTAAAAAACGGCTTAGACCAATATTAATGACTACCTCTACTACAGTAATTGGCATGTTTCCTCTAGCTTTAGGTATCGGTGAAGGTGCTGAAGCAATTGCTCCAATGGCAACTGTTACAATCGGTGGTTTGATTGTTTCCACAGTATTGACTTTGGTTATGATCCCAGTTATCTATACGATTTTAGATGATATGAGTTTATGGATAAGAGGAAATAGATCATCTTCGAAGCAGCAGACTGGTTAATATGCAAAGTTAAGTGAAAAGAATATAGAAAGAGGTGGTATCAATTAAAAGACAGCAGATAATTGATGCGGCAACTAAAGTGTTTGCAGAAAAGGGATATCAGGACACCAAAATCGATGAAGTGGCAAGTAGGGCAGATGTGGCAAAAGGATCAGTTTATTTGTATTTTAAGAGTAAAGAAGAACTATTTGAAGAAATGATGAAAGATGGGGTTCGCAAGTATAAAGAAGTTAAACTCAATGCTCTCAATCAAAACTTATCATTTCATGAAAAACTGAAATTGATGCTAAAACGTGAGACAGAATTTTTGTGGGAAAATCAAGAAGTAGCT
>CAZKUS010000552.1:0-1534 GCA_964556025.1 uncultured Clostridia bacterium
GCTTATAGCTTATAACTTTAAACTTTAAGGCTTTAATTACTTCTTATTAAAATTATATTTGTTATATTATTATCTTACACAGACACTATACTAAATAATCTGCACATATTATTGTAATATCATTGGATAAATGTGTAAATATTTTAGTGATATAATAAAACACTAAATAAAGTAATAAAAACCATTAAGATAGAAATAAAGGTTAAATATTCAAACTTCAGGATATAATTATATTGTTAAAATTCTTAATTTTCTGTAACGTATCATTATACGTTTATATATTCGTATATTCATATAAAAATATGGATGAAAAATCAATATAATGTTATATATCAATCTATAAAACACTCATACATCTTTTCAAAAAATTTTGTAAAATATCAACGTATATTTATATACTTATACGTTAATATAAAAATATAAATATATTTTTCTCAATATTATTAAAATAATAACCTTTTTCTTGTGGTAAATTTTTTTAAAAACAATAAAGGAATTTTTATATTAATATAGAAATTAATTATTAACAAACAATTAACTAACAAACAACCAAACAACTAGAAATGGAGGAAAAGGTTTATGTCTGACGATATGATGATTACTAAAACTTTTTCAATTAAATTAAGCCAGTTCCAAACAATTGATAAATTATCTAAAGCTAAAGATAAAAGTCGTTCTGAAATTGTAAGAGAAGCATTCGACCTTTATGAAAGCATGAACAGAGATGAAATAGAGAAAGCAAAAAAAGAACTAGAAAATGAAGGAAGTGCATAAACCATGTCCGCAACTATAATTAGTCTCTTCAATAATAAAGGGGGAGTAGGCAAAACTACCTCCAGTATTAATATTTCTGCTGAACTGGCTGATGATGGCCATAAGGTATTGATTATAGATACTGATCCTCAGGCTAATTGTACAGAGGGGTTAGGTATAAGGGAGCATGATACGATCCCTAACTTATTAGATATATTTAATGATGAAGATCCAGATATTTCCAAAGCAATTACTTCCATTGATTCATTTGATAATTTATATTTAGTTCCTTCTACTAACGAACTATCTGCAATTGAATTATCGGGTGAAATAGGAGTAGAAATGGTATTAAAACAAAGCATAAAAAAAATAAAGGATGATTATGATTACATATTTTTAGATCTTCCTCCATCTCTGGGTAAAATTTCAACTGGAGCATTAATTGCAGCTCATTACATTTTAATTCCTATTCAAACAGAATACTATCCTTTAAGAGGAATTAAATCATTAATGAAGGCCTTTAAAAGAATTAAAAATAGACTTAATCCCGATTTAGAAATTCTAGGAGCCTTCGTAACTATGTATGATAAGAGAACAAATATAAGTCAGGAAGCAGAAAAACAAATTAAAAATGTATTTGGAGATAAAGTGTTTAACACTAGAATAAACAGAAATGTTACTTTAGCCGAGGCCCCTTCAGAAGGAGTACCTATACTAAAATATAATAAAAATGCCACTGGTGCAAAAGATTATAAAGAGCTGACTAAAGAGGTGAAACAAC
>CAZKUS010000553.1:0-1532 GCA_964556025.1 uncultured Clostridia bacterium
CTTTTCTTAAGCTGTCTCTCAATCATTTTTTCCATTTTTTGCTGATAATTTTGTTTCACGCTATCCCCCCTGACCTTAATTATATATTCAATGTTTTATCCTGGCCCAAATAAATTAAGGGCGGGAAGATTCCCGCCCCTAATTCAACAGTCAATATATTTTTTAGATAGCTTCAGAGCTGTCGAACTGCATCTGGTAGAAGTTATAATATTCTCCACCGCGAGCAACCAGATGCTGATGATCACCGCGCTCTTTTATCTGCCCATCATCGATAAACAATATTTTATCAGCATCAACTATGGTAGCCAGCCTGTGAGCAATAACAAAGGTTGTGCGATGTTCGGTCAGACGATCTATGGCATCCTGTATCAGCTTTTCGGTCTCCAGGTCGACTGAAGAAGTTGCCTCATCCAGAATTAAAATCTGAGGGTTTTTAAGGAAAGCCCGGGCAATGGAAACACGCTGTCTCTGACCTCCAGAAAGTCTCAATCCCCGCTGACCGACCTGGGTTTCATAACCTTCCGGCAGATCATTAACTATAAAGCCATGAGCATTGGCCGCTTTAGCAGCCTCCACAATTTCTTCCCGGTCAGCTCCCGGTTTGCCATAGGCAATATTCTCTGCCACACTATCAGAAAATAGATAATCATCCTGCATGACCATGGCAAAGGCATTGCGCAGCTCCCGTACGGAAAATTCATCTATACTGCGGCCATCTATTTTAATTGAACCCGAATCCACCTCATATAATCTGGGCATAAGCCTTACAATTGTAGTTTTACCGGCTCCACTGGGCCCTACAAGGGCAACAGTTTGCTGTGGCTCCGCTTCAAATGATACACCCTGTAATACTTCCTCTTTTTCTGTGTACTGAAAATGAACATTATCAAATTCTACCTGGCCTTCTACTGCCGGAGTGTCAGGATCAGCTGCTATACTGGTCACTATCTCAGGAGTTTTTTCCATGTGCTTATAATAGCGTTCCATACTGGCAAAAAATCTGCTCATATCTTCCGTCATATGAACAAGTCTTAGGATCGGTGCTCTAAACTGCTGCAGATAAGCATAAAAGGAAACTATCGTACCTACAGTTATTGTTCCTAAAGCTGTCAGATAACCGCCGAAACCGAGAACACTCAATACTCCCACACTGTTGAGAAGCCGGGAGCCCGGAAACAGATAACTGATATATTTAATAGCTGTTAACCTGTTATCAGTATGCTCCTGAGTAGTAGAGCGAAATCTATCCATTTCGGCATCTTCGCTGACAAAAGCTTTTATCACCTTTATACCGGCCAGATTATCCTCCAGGCGATCACTCATATCCGCTTTGGCTTCTCTGGTTCTGCGAAAGGCCTTATGCATTCTTTTAATGAGAAAACGAGAAAACAGCACCAGAAAAGGCACAAAAATCAAGGTCACAAGTGTAAGTGAAATACTCATATAAAACATAATGGCTATGGTGCCGCCTACCAGCACCAGAGAATTGATTACAGCCTCCGGTCCGTGGTGAACAAAGTCCTGCAGTTGAT
>CAZKUS010000554.1:0-1530 GCA_964556025.1 uncultured Clostridia bacterium
CTCAATAAAGTATCGTTATGGCTAAAATTATTCCTGTTCATTTTAACACCACTCTTTATAAGTGAAAGTCTCTAGTTTTAATTTCATAATCATACAATGCAGGAGTTATATCTATATTTTTACTGATTCTTCTCATAATGGCCATTACTCTTATTCCTTCCACCAAATAATTATAATACACTCTGATTTCTCCATGATTGTCTGACCCTACATCTCCCAAATTATCATTGAAAAACAATTTCTTTCCTTCCTGCATATATTCAAAGACAGGGTTATCGGTTACATCATAATCGGTTAGGCCTATATTCTCGCCATGTGTATAATCGGTTGTATTATAGAAATGAGGTTTAACAATATTATTTTCAGTCATATCATTTTGTCTATTAATTTGTTCTAGGCTGTCTCTATCGCCTCTATCTACATAATTAAAACTATAAGGGACGCCTTTGTTGTCGTTGTGGAATTTACCATCGACTAACTCGGTGCTATCATTTTCGACATTGTAGCACCTTGCTCTTCCTTCCATTTCTACTACGATAGGGCGGTAACCCTGGCTGTCCAGATTGAAGTTGGGATTGTATCTATAATTATTAGGATTATAACTTTTTAAGTTTTCGTCTTCAAACAGCTGTGGGTCTACAAATCGAGAGTTTACTTCGTTAAAATCCACATATGGAAAATATGATAGCTCTACTTTATGATTTTCATCTGTTCCGTCAGGAAACAGCTCACCTGGAGCGCCATCATTGTCAATAAAAGTAACGGGTTCAGCCACGTCGTCAAAATCTACAATATGTGGATTTACTTCTGGCCTTACATAATATTCAACTGTTAAGTTCTGGTCCAGTAAATTATTAAATGTTTCATAGTGATTAATTAAACCTTCTATAGTAATTTCTTTTTCACCATCTTTTACTACATTTATATTGTTTTTTTCATCCAGCCTATTATTTTCCTCATCATGAATTCTTATCGGAAGGTTTGTATCATATGGAAAACGGGTGTTGTTTGTTATATTTCCTTCAGCATCTGTATTGATATCTATTTTTTCCCTTATTCGTGTTCCATTGGGTGATTCAACCATATTTCTGTAGTTTTATGGAATTATAGGATGCCAGTCGTCGGCTTCTGGGTTTTCTAAATTTGTTACATAATATTCTATAGTGTATAGATTTCTAAACAAAGAATTGCGCCTAGAAATACTATCATCTACAGCCAGACTAACTTCTTTAACATTGCTGTCTACTTCATAAAGATCTGAAACAAATATGCTTTCCTGTGAGTATTGGTTGTATTCTACATCTAAATTATTTAATCCATATTCATATTCAAATCTGTTTACATCTAAAACTTTTTCTCTGCTCTCTTCTATACTATCTAAATATTCTCCAAAATGTGTCTTATCAAAGTTAGGTATTTCGGCATCGAGGCCTCCTATTATATTAGCTATTATTTCCTCTCCTATATCGTAGTGTTCTATCAGGTTATTTATCAATTTATTTATTTTTTCAAATTTATTATCTTCGTTAT
>CAZKUS010000555.1:0-1529 GCA_964556025.1 uncultured Clostridia bacterium
AGCTTCTCTGTCTACAGCAACTAAAAACCCTTTATAGCCCAAAGGTTCGATATACTCTTGAAAATGTTTAGCGGTATATCGGGCCACTTTGTCAATTCGCTCTCTATTTTTTAGCATATTTCGTAGATTAACTGCCTTCTCAAGTACTTTATCCAATTCCTCTACATCACTGACCCCTTCTGCTTGAGCTAAGTTTAAAAACTCATTGTCTAGAGTCTCTCTATCTACTCTTAGTTCGTTAGGAGCTAATGTATAGTGGAGAGGCACTGTTGTTCCATCTGCTATAGATTCAGCAATACTGTATTTATCAAGATATCCCTGTTCGTCTTCGGAACCAAAGACTTTAAAAGTTCCTTTGCCGTAAGAGGTTTTATCAATAGGTGTTCCTGTAAATCCTAGATAAGTTGCATTAGGAAGAGCGCCCATCAAATAGTTACCTAAATCACCCCCAGTGGTACGGTGAGCTTCATCAACTAGGATATAGATATTTCTACGAGTATTCATATCTTTTGGCATATCATCAAATTTATGAATCATGCTAACTATAAGCCCTCGTCTATCGGTGCTTAATAATTCTCTTAAATGTTTTTTACTATTTGCTACTTCTATATCACCAAATCCACAGGAGGCCAAGTTACCAAATAACTGCGATTCCAATTCGTTTCGGTCAACTAGCATAATGACTGTAGGATTTTCAAAGGCAGGGTTTTCCATTAACATCTTTGCTACTGTAATCATTGTAAATGTTTTACCAGACCCTTGTGTGTGCCAAATGAGCCCTCTGTTTTTCTTATCATCATAAGCTCTATGTAAGACTCGTTCTGTTGCTCTCATTTGATGTGGCCTTAGTACAACCTTTATCAGTTCATCGTCTTTTCTAGTAAAAAGGATAAAGTCTGATAAGACTCGGAGTATTCTTTTCGGATGTACGAAGGTTTTAACAAGAGTTTCAAAATCATGGCCTGCGCTTTCGTCTTTCCAATTGAATAATGCTTTACGAGTCAAACTCCAAGTAACACCATAATAGTAGTCTACCAGGTGAGTAACATTGAAAAGTTGAAGGAGAGTAAAAAGCTCAGGTCCCTCTCTATGATAACGTCTAAGCTGGTCTATGGCTTCTGAGATGCCTTCTAGCCTGTTAGCTGACTTGGTTTCAACTATAAGGACAGGGATACCATTTATAAAGAAGACGACATCTGCTCTAATCCGATGGGTTCCATTGTAAAAGCTGTATTCATCAGTGACGTGATATACATTGTTATCCCAGTTATCAAAGTCAATCAGTTCAACATTTCTTTCCCTTTTTTCTTCTGGTACAAAGACTGTTTTTAAACCCTTTATGTACTCCCAGCCAGTGTAATTACCTTCGATATTGGGAGTGATTCTTTCTATTTTATTTATTAGTTCTTCTGCCCTTGCAGTATCTAATATTGAAGGATTTAGTTTTTGAACCTGGCTCATAAAGGTATCATATAAGACTTTATTTTCTTCTCCTTTACGAAAGCGCAACGCTTCATCAGGAGCTATGT
>CAZKUS010000556.1:0-1527 GCA_964556025.1 uncultured Clostridia bacterium
TTCAGAAACACCGGCTGTTTCATATACTCTTTTTAGTTTTTCAAAAGCTTTTTTAACCCCGGACAAAGGAAAAATTTCATCATTTTTACCTGCTACTGCCAGAAAAGGTCTGGGAGCAATTAATCCGGCAATATCATACATTTCACCCAGATTCATAACTCCTGGTACATAATTACATTCACAGTGGTATATTGAACCAATAGAATCTTCAAAAGTACAAAAATAACAGCTGGGGATAGCAACATCAAGTCTGGGCTCAATAGCAGCAGCCCATAAAGAAACAGTTCCTCCTCCTGAATTACCAGTAATTGCAATATTGTCGGTATTAATATATTTTCTGGTTTCAGCAAAATCTATCAATTTAAAAATATCCCAGATTCTCTCTCCAATTAAAGTTCTTCCAAATAATAAAGCATGCATCTGCATAGTCCGGCAGGAACTGACATTATCTTCTTTTATATCTTTTTTCATTCTGGTCTCTGCAAAACCTCTAACATCAGGGGCAATAGCAATATATCCTCTTTTTACAGCCTGATAAGCAATATCTCTTTCTCCTTTTTCAATTTTTTCTTTTTCCTTTTCTTCATTAATAATACCGACATATGTATCTTTTCCCGACTTACCGTGTCCATGAGGAGTCAATACCAGGGAGGCAGGTTCTTCTAAATCTTTAGGTTTTAAAATATAAAATGGAACCTGATATCCCGGTTCAGAAGTAATTTTCCATTCTTCCCGGATATGATCATCCAGGACTTCTTCATTTAATTTAATAGGATTTAAATCCATTTTCTCTCTTTTTTGAATTTCCGGAATTCCTAATATTTTGACCAATTCCTGGCGGAATTTTTTTTGCCATTTTTGCAGTTCCTTGCCATCCTCTGCTTTAAATTCAAACTTTGGTTCTGTTTCTTTACTTAATGTTTCCACATAATTATCAGCATGTAAATTATTATTCATAATATAATCACTCCTTTCTTAGAAATTTTTCACATACTAACACTGTACCAATCCCTGTAGATTTCTTCCCCTATCCAGTGCTTTTTCAGCATATTCCTGGTTAAAACCAATAAGAGGCAGATTTTTATCAACTGTATTTTGATATATTTTTTCCATATCATTATAATCTGGTTGAGACATATTAACTGCATATAAACCAGACATGCTGGTGGCACTTTCAATATAGTGATCACCTTTGCCACAGAAATGAAGGGCTCCCCCTTCAAATTCATTTAATAATTTCTGATCATAGGGTTTAATAAATTCATCAAACATTTCCGGGGAAAAATTCATTGCGGAATCATCCCTAAGCATGATATTACCTTTGTGAACTAAACCCCAGTGTACAGTATAATCTCCCTCAAAAGGAATTATTTTTTGCCATTCTTTCATAAATTTAATATATGTTTCTGTAATTAAATCTAAAAAGTCATGTACAAGCCCGGGAACATCATTGATATCCAGAAATAAATCACTACCCCATAAAACTTCACATATATCCATTGGTCCCTGAAAATCTGGATGATAAAG
>CAZKUS010000557.1:0-1522 GCA_964556025.1 uncultured Clostridia bacterium
AACCATTTTTCCTTCACTCTGATCCAGTTCAGCTTCTACTTTTACCCACCTGTTCTTAAATTCTTCTTTGTCTTCAACTTCGCCCTCTAGTTGCTCGTCTCCACCGTTTACAACAAACCGAACGAAGTCATCGTCTTCATCTCTGAAGTAAACCGTAACATAATCATTCCAATCGCCCCAGGATACTACAGGTGTTCTTCCAAGCTCTGTTATATAAACATCAGCTTCTATTTTTATATTTTCTGTGGTTGGATATATTTCACCAAAGTCTATATAAGCTTCGTTATCGTCAGAGAGAAACAAGCGGTAATCTTCAAGAGGTACATAATCGTTTATGTTCCAATTTCTATCACTATAAATACTCATATCCAATCGGTCTTCGTAATCAATACTCTCTCCATCTTTTTCATCGTGCCCCTCTTCAAGATTAACCCCATCAGGAAGGGACATGTCATCTCTTGCTGCGTTGTTCTCCAATATTCCGTCTTCTTCATTTTCTCCTACTATGCGACCAAAACTAGTTTCATCTCCCTCAACCCTCTCAATTTTTTCGTTTAGTGCAATGCAACTTTCAATTGTCTTATCATCCCAATCCGATTTGTTCAATCCAGCGATTCCGCCTACTCTTTCCTCTCCCTCCACATCCCCTAGTGCATATGAAAACTTTAAAATATCTGTATTATGCCCAACAAGTCCCCCTACCTTTTCATCCGCTTCTACATTTCCACTAGCATAACAATTTTCAACTATACCTCTGTTGTACCCAATAACTCCTCCTGTTCCATCTTCAGTTTCACTTCCTACCACATCGCCTGTTGCAAAACAATTTCGAATTTCACCTGTATTTTCTCCTGCTATACCTCCTGTCCCTGTTCCACCGTTTACTTCTATATCTACATGTGCCTCTGATTTTTCTATTTTTCCACCGCTTGAATGTAGCCCAACTACTCCGCCCGTCCAATTATCATAAAGTGTTGTAGTAGAAGTTGTCGTTACTTTTCCTCTTGCTATACAGTCTTGTATTATCCCACCATAATTTCTACCTGCTATAACTGCTCCATACCTATAAGCTTCTATCTCCAAGTTAGACTCTAGATTCTTAATAATTCCGTCTTCATGTAACTCCCAAAATAATGCTATTTTATCTAATTCTGGCATTAGTATTTTCCCAATTATTTTGTAACCGTTGCCGTCCAAAACCCCTTTAAAAGGTTCTTCGTCTTCTTCGTAACGACCAATCGGTCTGAAATCGCCATCTCCTAAATCTATATCATTCACAAGTACATATTCGCCTTCCATGTCGTCTTCTATCGCCCTTAAGTCTTCTTTTGTACTAATTTCAGTCGGCATCATCTCACCTCCTCTAATCCTCGTTTTCTTCTTTTATAATCCATATTTGACCCTCTTTTGGATCAGACGGTCGGTCAGTGCGGACTTCAATTACATTTCTAATATCTTTTAAATATTTCACATTACCTTCAATCCTGTTAAAATCTTCTTCTGTAGGCGTATCGACAGAAGG
>CAZKUS010000558.1:0-1519 GCA_964556025.1 uncultured Clostridia bacterium
CAAATAATAATCACCTTATCCTCAAGTCTATTTTGAAAACGCCTGTTTATCCCCATGTTTATCAACACTTTTCTCCACACTTATTAATAAAATAATCTACCCCCAGTAGGTGAAGTTTTTGATCACGGAAGGTTGTTAGGATCATGTAGGATCATGATCATTTGTGTTACTTCGCATCACCTAAAGGGGGTAGATTTACACTTTTTGCCGCCTAATTTTTTACTTGTAAATTCTTCCTCTGTGTTTTCCACTTTTTTTATTCATTTTCCATATTTATTATTCATTTTCCACTTTTTTTATTTGGGGACAACAGGGACATCATATCCTGAATTTTTACTCCACAGTAACGCTTTTAGCAAGATTTCTAGGCTTATCTACATCAGTACCTCTGGCTACAGATGCGTAATAAGACAGTAATTGCAGTGGAATCACTGTCAATACAGGACTAAGCAGAGGATCTATCCTGGGAATTCTCATAACTTCATTAGCTTCATTACTAATCTGTTCATCATCCTGATAAGCTAGAGCAATGCAGTTTCCTCCCCTAGCTTTAACTTCCTGTAAATTAGACAAGGTTTTTTCATATACATGGGGTTGGGTCACCAAAGATATCACAGGAACCTCTTCTACTATCAAAGCCAATGTCCCGTGTTTTAGTTCCCCTGCTGCATAGGCTTCAGCATGAATGTAAGATATCTCCTTAAGTTTTAAAGCACCTTCTTCAGCTACTAACCAGTCCTGAGCGCGACCGATAAAGAACACGTTTTCCCGATCAGAAATACCTCTGGCGATACGTTCTATTTCCTTTTCTTCTGCAAAAATTTCTTCTACAGAATCGGACAGCCCTTTCAATGAATCTATGAGCTGCTTGCGTCTATCCACACTGAGCGATTTATTAGCCTGACCCAAGTAAATACTTATTAAAGACAAGACCACAAGTTGGGTAACATAAGCTTTCGTCGAAGCTACGGCTATTTCAGGACCAGCCCAGGTGTAAATAACTTCATCAGCTTCTCGAGAAATACTACTTCCCACTACATTTGTAATGGCCAGTACTTTAGCTCCTCGCTGTTGAGATTCGCGCAGAGCAGCCAAAGTATCCGCCGTCTCTCCCGATTGGCTAATCACGATCACCAGATCATCAGGTTGAATCAATGGATTTCGATAGCGAAATTCCGATGCAATGTCCACTTCTACGGGGATTCTCGCCAACGATTCAATCATATTCTTACCCACAAGACCAGCATGATAAGCTGTTCCACAGGCTACAATCTTAACTTTATTCAACTTGGACACTTGTTCTCCACTCAGTGTAGTCAATTCATCTAATTTGACACGGTCCCCTTGGATTCTACCTCTAATAGTCTCACGGACCGCTTTTGGTTGTTCGTGAATCTCTTTCAGCATAAAGTGATCGTATCCGCCTTTTTCTGCTTGCTCAGCATCCCAGTTTATTTCCAAATGCTCTTTTTCGACTTTTTCACCTTTATCATTGTAAATATTTATCTCGTTTTGCGTC
>CAZKUS010000559.1:0-1519 GCA_964556025.1 uncultured Clostridia bacterium
ATAACTTTTACGCTTATATAAAACAAGATGGAGATGAGAATGAAGCTGAAATAATTCAACCACCTGCTGGAGATAAATTTGAGATAATCCAGGAAGGAAATAATAATACTGCCAGTTCGCAAAATTTTGAGGGTGAATCGGTGAGAATAGAGCAATATGGTAATGATCAGAATACGGATATAATATTTTTAGGTGGATAGTAATTAGAAAGGAGGAAAAAATGACTAAAACTAACCTCCTGATTTTTCTATGTTTAATACTTTTGATATTATTAACCGGAATTTATAATAGAGAAGTGGCTGCTGAGGAAAAAGAGTATAGCTATCATTTCTATTTTGATCCTTTCGGAAATATTTCAGTTCAAATATTGGGTGATGATGAGATAGAAATAATTACCGAACAGTTCGGTAGATACAATCTTGCCCTGCAGTTAATAAGAAATCCCAATAATTACAGTTCCATCTATCAATCAGGTCTATTCAACTATGCTTCCATCCAGCAGAGTGGAGAAGAAAATAAAGCAGAAATAACCCAGTCAGGAGAAGGAAATACAGCTGTCATTAAACAGAATACTGAAGATAGTGATGAATAAGTGCGAGAACTAATATAATTATAATATAAAACATATTATTTAAAATAATAATCTATTAACTTAACATTCAATCTCGAGAGGAGGAGTAACTTTGAGTAAAAGAAAATTGTTGGTAATAGTTGTAGCTCTAATTTTATCCTTAACTTTAACAAACAGTCTTGTCTTTGCAGAAACAGAAGCAGAAAATGACGATCTGGCCTGGAGGTTACAGTTGATTCAGGCTTCCCGGGACTTAATGGAAGAAAGAGAAAAAGAAGCTGATCACTACTATCGAAAAAACAAACTGGGGGTAATGTTTACTAACTTTGGTTCAGAAAACAGTGTAATTAATGCGGGCCTAAGAATGGAGAATGTAATAACTATAAAAGAACGTGATCCTATCTCCATATTAAGTGAAGCAATCTATTTAAGAGAGGAAGAGACTCTAACTGGTTTTGTTTCTTTAATGTTAAGATTACTTAGAAAAGGATATATAGGTGGGGGCTTAGGTGTAACCGAACATGCAGATTATCAATTATTTGCCGGAATGAATATTACCCCTAATACCTTTGTTGAAGGAAAATGGGTAGTAGCTGATGGTGAATTTAGCACCGGTAATTTTTATTTAGCAACAGGTTTACAATTTAATTTCTAAAGGGGGAGGATGATTATGCGTAAATTATTGTTAATATCAGTAGTATTATTATTTACTTTAACCATATTTGTAGGAACTGTTTCAGCAGCTCCCAATTTTACCATGAGCTGGAGTTTTCAATTATTTAATAATCCCAATGCCCGTCAGGTAGCAATGAATATAGCAGAAACCCAGGATGGTTTAATAGAAGAGGAAGAAGATCCCATCCAGCGCTTTGCAGATGGTCTGGAAAGAAGACTTTACAGTTCAGCCCAAAGACAGATAGTGGATATGATCATGGATGATGAAGAAGT
>CAZKUS010000560.1:0-1514 GCA_964556025.1 uncultured Clostridia bacterium
CTCCAACTGTTTCGTTGGCAGCTGTTCTAACTAGAAAATCTGTATAGCCCTGACAAGTAGGTGATTTATTGAGGTTTTCTAGTTCATCTGTATCAATACCAAATTTAGCGCAATAATCTCTGTGCAAACTCATTTCTGTGTTTAATATGCCATCCATTAAACTGGCAAACTTTTGCATTTGTTCTAAATTTCTAGCTTTGCCACCAGCTAAAGCGAATACCCGGGAGTAGTCTTTTAAGTACAAATAATCCTGTTTAATCCAATAGATAAACTTTTCCTTTTCCAGATTCCCACTTCCGATTCCTTTAATGAAAGGATGTTCATGCCAACCGTCCCAAATGTCACTACCTAATTCACGCAATTTTTGACAATAACTCATGATATCCCTCCTTGTGATATTAAAAAAGCTCCCGGAGGAAGACCGGGAGCCGTATACAAAATTATGTACTAAATCTACGGCAACCGCTCTCCCTTCGCTGGTATTAACCAGTTCAGGTTAAGGGGTCGGTGTTTACCCTCTCAGCCCTTTTAGGACTCCCACGGCGGTGTTCAAATCAAAATATAAATTATAGTACTAATATATCACAACCTTTAATATTTGTAAATTAAGCCGTTTCCATAATTATAATGTACTGATATGTTTAAAGGTATCAAACTAAAGCATCATGAGTGAAGTTAATATTTTATTGTTATCAACAATAGTATATACCAGCAGCTTAATTTAAGGCTGTTTCAGTTATTGATCTAGTTACAGAATCCAAAGAGGAGGGGGATATCAGTGAAAGTAGCAGTTTTAACTATGTTTAATGGTCTGTGTAGTACATATTCCCTTGTTAATGTTGTGGCAGAGCAGTTAGAAATGTTATTGAATAATGGAGTGAAAACCAAACTGATTGTATCACAGGATTGTAATGATAATGAGCGAAAAGGTGTATACGCAAATGAAAGGTTAGAATGGGTTAAAGTGACAAATAGGTTAAATGGTAATAAAATTCATTGGTATGATTATTCTGAACCAGATGGTCAAGTCCATGAAACTTTTTATGATGAGGTCGAAGTCATAGCAAGTGATTTAGAAGGTAAGCTATCAGATGTTGACATCTGTATTATGCACGATATCCATTATCAAGGTTGGCATTTAATCCATAATGTAGCCATTAGAAAAGTTCAAGAAAAATTAACTAATATTAAATTTATAGCAATGACCCATTCAATTCCTGTTAATAGGCCACCTAATCCTAGCTGGCCATTTTCTTGCCGATTTACTCCCATGCCTAATACCACATATGTATACCCTACTTACTCTGGAATATCAGCTCTTGCAAAACAATACAATGTGCCGGAAGGAAGATGTCGTGTTGTCCATAACAGTTTGAATTTAATGTTGTTTATGAGCAAAGAGGTTAGATCAATTCATGACCAAATTGATCTGGTTAGTCCGGATATTCTTATTATTTACCCTGCTAGATTTACTACAGGAAAAAGATTTGAAAAAGTTGCTGCTTTGGCTGGAG
>CAZKUS010000561.1:0-1511 GCA_964556025.1 uncultured Clostridia bacterium
CATTGATTAACAGTGATCCTAAGCCTATTATCAATATAGTTAAAGAAACTATGAACCATGGTTTGCGTTTAGTAATTATCTCCATTTTTTAACCCCTTTTTATACCAAAGTACTTGACGTTTGTAACAAGTTTAGATGTCACCAGTAATTTCATAATAAATCTAGTAAACAATACAGCTGTTATCATACTGGCTAAAATCCCTACTGTTAAAGTTACAGCGAAACCACGAATCGGTCCTGTACCAAAATAGAACAACACAGCTGCTGCTATCAAGGTGGTAATATTAGCATCTAAAATTGTTCGAATACCTTTTTTAAAACCTGAATCAACGGCAACTCTTAAAGTTTTATTTTGGTTAATCTCTTCTTTTATTCTTTCAAATATAATAACATTAGCATCCACTGCCATACCTAATGACAAAACCAAGCCAGCTATTCCAGGCAATGTAAAGGTGGCATTCAAATAGATAAGAGCATTGAAAATTAAAATTAGATAAACAGCAAGCGCTACATTAGCCATTAATCCCGGTACGCGATACATAAAAATCATAAAGATAACCAATAAAGCCATACCCAACAGACCGGCCTGTAAACTTTGTTCTTGAAATTCTTCTCCTAATGAAGGGCCAAGAGTTCTAGTTTCCTGTTCTGTTAAAGATACCGGTAAAGCTCCTGATCTCAACATTAACGCCACATCATGAGCTTCTTCAGCTGACCCCATGCCATCAATCATACCTTCACCATGAGGGATAACCTCTTGAATAACCGGAGCAGAAACCACTTCATTATCTAAAACAATCACAATATTGTCGTTAAGATAGTCTTGAGTTGCCTGGTGAAATAGATCTGCCCCCTCAGAAGTAAATTCCACATTTACATAAGGTTGGCCTTGAGGGTTATATCCCACACCAGCATCATCCAGATGCTCACCAGTGACAAATGGTTCTAATTCTATCTCTTCCAAATCATCTATCTGCTTATCATCTTCTACTGGCTCTTGAGGAGAAAGATCAGTATGCTCGTACAGTTCCGGACCATAGAATTCTAACTGAGCAGTTCTCCCAATCACCTCCATAGCTCTTTCTCGGTCTATATCTGCACCTGCTAATTCAACTCTAACCCTATCACTACCTTCTTGTTGTACAACCGGTTCAGCCACACCCAGTTCATCAATTCTTGATCTAATGATGGTTTTTGCTCTTTCTATTGCGTCATCTTCGTCTCCTTCAACATCTTCAGTTTCCAAAAGCACATACACACCACCGGCAAGATCTAAACCCATATTTATATTCCCCGATACATGCTGTATCGAAAAAAAACTAATTCCGAATACGGCAATGATGATTGCCAGCAGTGCAATCGCTTGTTTCCATTTTATCATAATATTTACTCTCCTTAGATTATAGTACCAATACAAGTTTTTTAGGCAAAGTTTAATTGACATTTTATTACTATCAACAACAAAATATAACAGTCCTTAACAAATCACTGTAAAGCTAATTATAACTGTG
>CAZKUS010000562.1:0-1505 GCA_964556025.1 uncultured Clostridia bacterium
ACTATTTGAGAGTTTTAGATGTATCAAAATTAGCATTTAAAGTGAAATTGAAGTTTTATTGCTATCAACAACAGAATATAACAGCGCCTTTAAAAAAATGATTCTCGGCTGTGTGTCCAACGTTGTGACACAACAGACCAATGCGAATATATGGATAATAAAGTAGTACCAACTATAAAAACCTGGACTAAGGCCTGTAAAATTATGATGAAATCATACCAGGCCTTGCCCAGGTTTTTTTAAACCTCTCAGTTACTTCAGTTATTCTTATTTCTTAAACAGCTTTCTAGGATAGTCAGCCAAGGTCTCACACCCATTTTCAGTCACTCGGAAAGTCTCACTTATCTCTATACCGAAATCGTCAAACCACATCCCGGGAATCATGTGGAAAGTCATATTGGGCTTCAGCACAGTTTTATCTCCAGGACGAAGACTGGCTGAATGCTCTCCCCAGTCCGGTGGGAAATTAAGTCCTGTGGCATAGCCAATTCGTGACTCTTTTTCTAAATTGTATTTGTTTAAAGTTTCTCGCCAAGCGGCTTCCACTTCTTCACAAGTTACGCCAGGCTTGGCAACTTCCAAGGCATTATTTAAACCTTCCACTACGATATCCGAGGTTTCCTGCATCTTTTTAGTGGGTTCTCCCAGTACCACAGTTCTGGCCAGGGGTGAATGATATCTGTTGTGACACCCGGCTATTTCGATAATCACAGCATCATTGGGATCGTATTTTCTATCAGTCCAAGTCAAATGCGGTGCACCTGTATTCTCTCCCGAAGGCATTAACGGTACAATAGCTGGATAGTCTCCCCCAAACTCACTAGTTCCTTCTACCAAGGATCTATAAATTAAAGCAGAAGCATCACACTCACGGACACCGGGTTCAATGTAGTCAATCAGTTCATCCATGGTTTTTTCAACAATTCTTGCAGCTTTTTTCATCAGATCAATTTCCTGATCGGATTTGATTATTCTCACCCAGTTGACTACACCATCGCCATTGACAAACCGAGCATTGGGAAGTCCTTCTTGTAGTTTGACATAACACTGAGCTGTAAAATAGTAGTTATCCATTTCTACGCCCACAGTTTTACTACCTTTACCCATATCCTCTATAACTTTAGCCACAAAGGACATAGGATGTTTAGGTGGATTTTGCACGTATTCATCACCGTATGGAACAATGTTGTCATTTTTCAACCAAGTAGTCTTCTTAGCACCCACTAGGGCGTCTTGATATCTGCCAATCCACACGGGCTCTTCTTCATCAACGAAGACTGCCAGTATTTGATGAACATAGAAAGACCAGGCATTATAGCCGGAAAGATAGCACATATTAGCCGGATCGGTAACAAGTAGAACTTCGATCCCCTGCTCCTGCATACTGTCTTTAACCTTTTGTAGTCTTTGTTTATATTCCTGTTCGCTGAAAATTAACAAAGTTCTTCACCCCTTTTATAAATTTATTGGCTTAGCTAAAATCGAGTGTTGATAGCGCCTTTTAT
>CAZKUS010000563.1:0-1504 GCA_964556025.1 uncultured Clostridia bacterium
ATTATCAGCTATTTTTATGTAAGGATGAATAGTGGGAATCTGTTTTGAGACATTACCTATATCCGATGATCCTAAAATCTCATCGGGTAATGGATAAGTCACCTGTTCTCCTAGGCTTTCTAAATGGGATTTAAAGCGTTCTCCCATATTTCTATTGGGATAACGTTCAGCGTAAATTAGATCGTGTTGAAAATCTATCCGGGCCTCAGTCAATAATTCTGCTCCTCTACATATATTTTCTACTCTAGTAAGCACTTCTTGCAAATCTTCACTGGTGGCAGAGCGAACTGTAAATAATGCTCTAGAGTAGTCTGGTATTACATTAGAGGCCGTACCACCATGAGTGATAATTCCATTAATTTTATTTGAATCTTTAATATCCTCTTTTAATGTATCCAATTCATTAAAAATATTGATAATTGCTGATAGGGCATTTATGCCGTTATGAGGTGCAGCTGAATGGGCAGATTGTCCATGGGCTTCAATAGTCACATTGGTACATGCTAACCCACCTCGGCCTATCATATTTTTCGGACCAGGATGCATCATTAAGGCAAAATCTACATCTGCAAATACTCCTGAATTTAACAGATGAACTTTACCACCTCCACCTTCTTCTGCCGGTGTACCAATAACTTTAATAGTCCCTTGAAAATTATTTGAAAGTTTACTTAATGCAATGGCAGCCCCTACTGAAGATGTGGCAATGAGATTATGACCACAGGCATGACCTAGATCTGGCAAGGCATCGTATTCAGACAGAAATGCTACAGTAACTTTGTCAGAGTCAGATTCACTTTTTTCATTAGAAAAAGTTGCCACAAATGCAGTATCTAGATTTCCCGCTGGGAAGGTTACAGAAAAATTGTGCTGTTTTAGCAATTCAACTTGAGACCTGGCGGCATTATGTTCTTGAAATATTAACTCGGGATTGTTGTAGATCTGTCGATTTAATTCCCCTAATTCATTGGACAAACTCTCCATAATCTCTAATATCTTTTCGTCTTGCAACTAAACCCCCTCCTTTAATTTTATTTCTCTATATACTTCGATAAATTGTTGTGTAATCCTGTACATTTTTGTAGTAGAACCTTGTCAACAAATAAAATGTTTGTTATACTTCATTAGAACAATTGAACAAATAATCAATTGTGCAAATATAATGATATAGGAGGATAATAATGACAAAGGATAAATGTGAAGAATTTAGTTTCGATAGTGAGGCCGTCAAATACGTACAAGAGCAAATGTTGGATGAAGATGATATTTCAAAAATGGCAGAAACATTTAAAGTACTAAGTGACCCTACACGGGTAAAAATCTTACATGCTTTAGCTCATAAAGAACTGTGCGTTTGTGACATCGCAGTTACTTTAGATATGAATATATCAGCAGTTTCCCATCAACTAAGATTATTAAAAAATGCTCATTTAGTTAAACAGAGAAGAGAAGGTAAGAATGTATATTATCAGTTAGATGATCATCATGTTGCTCAATTATTTGA
>CAZKUS010000564.1:0-1502 GCA_964556025.1 uncultured Clostridia bacterium
TATGTCTAGCAAGATTAATAATATACTTCTTTATATGGGTACAATACTCAAGAGCTTTGTCAGCTTCTTCATTAGTCACAGTTGAGAACTGACCAGGATATCTTGCTTCAAAAGCAAACTCATTCAAATATTCTGCAGCTTCCATAATATCATTAGGGATGTTTTTGTCTAATAACTCAAGAAGATAACTTAGATTATGAGATTTCTTAAAATCTATTTGGGAAAATACCAACAAACCTTTGATATATTTTTCAGCAGATTGCTGACAGTGAAAACAAGTAATATGATTTATTTCTTTAAAAAGCATTTTAGCTGCTTGTAGGTCTTTCTCAGCAAATTCGAACCATTCCTTAGCTAGCGACTGTACGTCCTTGGTCATAAAGTAATTTTCCCTCCTTTTTAACCTGGTAGGCAATTGTACCCTTAATCTTACATTCATTAGTAAATTCATTTGGAGTGTATATCAAAATATCAACGGGATAACAATTTTGACCACGTAATTGTTTTCTGAATTCTAAAGCACGAAATCTTTTTGGTTTTGAAGTTTCAGTAACAACAAGAAAATCTATGTCACTATTTTCATTTGCTTCATTTTTAGCTTGAGAACCAAACAGGTATACTTTATCTGGATCATAGAAGGAAACTAATTTATTTAAAACAAGATTAATATATTCTTCAATCGACATTACCGACATTGTTACACCTCCAAACTTGTAGGTTATTATATTATTATTTCAACAACATTCTGTTAATATCCTTTAATAGCATTTAAGGTTTGCCCGACCTCACATAACACGCTTGTTTGCGCTAGTTTGCTTGCGCTCACTGCCTTACGGGACATTGCCTTTTGTCACGACTTTTGCAGTTAGCGGTTGAGTTAGCATGACAGCAAAAGTCGTGCCAAACCCCTTAGTATTTTGCTTGGGTTTGTTATGCCCGGGTCCGGCAACGTCGCAAACAACGGGAACGTTATCTGAAACATTGGGCAAAATCAGAAGTCTGCCCACGTCCTGCGGGCAGTACAAGCAAGTTAATGATATGTATCTATTTTTAATAGAGCCACAGGCTCATGGTAATCTTACTGAAAAAGACTCTGACGACTTGATCAGAATAATTAGTGACTATATAAAGAAATTTTCAGAATCACAATTACTTTTATCTACACTAAGCTCTTTTGACGAATATGGAGAAATTAGAAATATTGAAAGACTCTTTTTTCATTACGAGTATGAATTAAGTGAAATTAGAGATGAACAAAGTATTCAGGAAGAAAAATTGGAAGCATTCGAAAATGATGTTGAAATTTTATTCAAGTATTTTGTTGAAGAAGACATATTACAACAATTAGGTGAAAATAAATTTACTGAAAGTAAAGAAGATTTATCCAATGAATTAAAAGAAAATGGTGAGTTTCTTGATGATAATGTTTATAACGAGGTATTTTAATATAAAAAACTAATTGAATACTCGAACAGCCTTCGCCGTCCATGGCTCCGGCTGAA